>JALWSI010000214.1:0-5878 GCA_027080315.1 bacterium
GGGGAACTCTGAGCTGGTGAAGGTGATAGAAGCAGGGATAGAGCTTGAGAAGAAGGGGCTTATAAACTACCTGAACTTTGCACACAAGTCCAAGAGCATGACGGGAAAAAATATGTTCATCCGTTTAGCAAAGGATGAGTACGAGCACATGAGGATTCTTGAGGGGATTAGAGCAAATATTTTAGAGGGTAAGGTGATGGAGAAGCCCAACATTCCCACAGAAGAGATTGAAACCCTCATGCCCAGAATCAAGTCTAAGGACGGCCTCATAAAAGGAGAAGAGGGAACATCAGATATTGAGGCACTGAAGATGGCCTTGGAGTTTGAGAAGAAAGCGTCCAACTACTTTGCAGAGCTGGCAGAGAAGGCTGAGGATCCCGAGACCAAGAAACTGGCCCAGGAGCTGGCAAGGTGGGAGGAGACCCATTACGATCTGATTCAGGCAGAGATAGACTACATTAACAACACGGGGATGTACTTTGGTGTTAAAGAGTTTGAGATGTCTGAGAGGTTCTAAAGAGTCGCAAAAGAATAGCTTAGTGTAGGAGGTGCACTATGCCAGAGAGATACGAGGTTTACATCTGTGAGAAGTGTGGAAATATCGTTGAGGTGCTGCAGGGTGGCAAAGGACAGCTGGTATGCTGCGGCGCACCCATGGTTCACTTGAAAGAGGGGACAACCGATGCAGCTCAGGAGAAGCATGTGCCTGTTGTTGAGAAGAGAGACGGTGGCGTGTTTGTGAAGGTTGGCAGCGTAGCCCATCCCATGGAAGAGAAGCACTACATCCAGTGGATTGAGGTGCTGGTGGATGGGAAGGTGTACCGTCAGTTCCTTAAACCAGGAGAAGCGCCTGAGGCGTTCTTCCCGGTGGATGGCGATAACGTTTCGGCAAGGGAATACTGCAATCTTCACGGCCTTTGGAGGAGCTGAGATGACCCCAAAGATGGAAGAGGCTCTGAACAAGCAGCTTAATGCAGAGTTGTACTCTGCCTACATGTACCTCTCTATGACGGCTTGGTTTGAGAGCAGGAACCTCACGGGGTTTGCAAGCTGGATGAGGGCTCAGGTGGTTGAAGAAGTTGAGCACGCCATGAAGTTCTACAGCTTCATTAACGAGCGTGGCGGAAGGGTGAAGCTCACAGCCATAGATGGGCCTCCCACCGACTGGGACTCACCCCTTGAGGTCTTTGAGGCTGCCTTTAAGCACGAGCAGTACGTTACAAGCCTCATCAACGAGCTTATGGAGATGGCTCTTGAAGAGAGGGACCATGCAAGCCAGATTTTCCTCCAATGGTTCGTAACCGAGCAGGTGGAAGAAGAGGCTACCTTCGGCTCTATCTTAGAGAGACTTCGCATGATCGGCGACCAAACTGGTCCCCTATTCATGATGGACAGGGAGCTGGGGCAGAGGACTGCTCCTGCTCTGGCCCAAGGATAGAATCACTTCAAACAGAGGGGGAGGAGATACACTCCTTCCCCTTTTTTATTATCTAAATGACTACATTAAGAATGTCGATTGTATGTTGAAAAAGTAGAAATCGAGGAGAGAGCAGTGTTTAAGGCAATAAAGATTACAGACAGGGTTTACTGGGTGGGGGTTAGAGACTGGAGTCTCAGAAACTTCCACGGATACACAACCCACAAAGGTTCCACTTACAACGCCTATCTCATTTTGGGAGAGAAGGTGATCTTGGTGGACACCTGTAAGAAGCAGTACAAGAACGAGCTTCTATCGCGAATATCAAGCGTGGTGGATCCTAAGGAGATAGACTACATCATCTCAAATCACTCAGAGATGGATCACTCTGGTGCCCTGCCAGAAGTGGTAGAGCTTGTTAAACCAGAAAAGGTCTTCGCCTCTCCAATGGGGGTAAAGAACCTGAAAGACCAGCTTCACTGGGATGTGCAGGTGCAAGCAGTGAAGGATGGAGAAGAAATCTCTTTTGGGGATGTTAAGGTACAGTTCTTTGAAACCAGGATGCTTCACTGGCCTGACAGTATGTTCTCTTGGCTCCCTGAAGAGAGGGTTCTCTTTTCCCAAGATGCCTTTGCCATGCACCTGTCTTGTAGTGAGCTATTTGCAGATGAGGTGGACCAAGGGCTGGTGTGGAGAGAGACAGCCACCTACTACGCGAACATCCTTCTTCCGTATTCAAACTTGATACTGAAGCTTCTGGAGAAGGTGCGGAAGATTGGGCTAAATCCCACTATTGTTGCTACTGATCATGGTCCAATCTGGAGAAGAGAGGAGGACATAGCAAGGGTGCTCTCTCTTTACGAGAGGTGGGCCAAACAGGAACCCACAATGAAGGCGGTTGTGCTTTACGACACCATGTGGGGTAGTACCGATCTTATGGGCCGGGCCATAGCAGATGGCCTTATCAAAGGTGGTTGCTCTGTAAAGATAACCCCTCTTTCTGGATCGGACAGGAGCGATGTGGCCACAGAGGTTCTTGACGCCGGTGTTTTGATTGCAGGGTCTCCAACCCTCAATAACAATCTGCTCCCCTCCGTTGCCGATGTGCTCACCTATCTTAAGGGTCTGCGTCCACAGAATCTCGTTGGTGCGGCTTTTGGCTCTTACGGATGGAGTGGAGAATCTGTGAAGCAGGTGAAGGAGTATCTTGAGGCAATGAAGGTGGATGTGGTTGGTGAGGCAAAGGTGAAGTATGTGCCCACCCAAGAAGACCTTAGCCTCTGTTTTGATCTTGGTACGCAGGTCGCGGCAAAATTAAAAGAGCTAACAGGTAATTGAAGATGTTTTTTAGGCAATTTGTAGTAGAGGGCATGGGTTGTCTCTCTTATCTAATAGGGTGTCCCCAGGCCAGGGTTGCATGTGTTGTTGATCCCAAAAGGGATGTGGATGACTATATTGAGGTTGCAAGACAGTACGGTATGAAGATCACCCACGTCTTTGAGACCCACATCCACGCAGACCACGTTAGCGGGAACAGAGAACTTCAGGAGAGAGCTGGTGCTGAGATCTACTTCATGGAAGGTACCCCGGTGGAGTTTCCCCATGGAGAGGTTAGCGACGGAGAAGAGATGAGCCTGGGGAATGTTGGGTTGAGGTTTATGAAGACCCCTGGCCACACCCCTCACCTTATGTCCATATTGGTTACCGATAGAACCAGGGCAGAAGAGCCTTGGTTTGTACTTACAGGTGACTGTCTATTTGTTGGGGACGTGGGAAGACCGGATCTGGCAGGAGAAGAACTGCTGGAGGAGCAGGTAAGGAACCTTTACAACTCTCTTCACCATAAACTTGGCTCTTTGCCGGACAGTATGGAGATCTATCCAGCCCACGGAGAGGGTTCTTTGTGTGGAAAGGGGATGAGCTCTAAACCCAGCTCAACAATTGGTTTTGAGAAGAGGGCCAATCCCGTCTTCTCTCTGAGTTGGGAGGATTTTCACGCGGAGTTTACTGGAAGCTTTCCAGAAAGGCCTAAAAGCTTTGCCCATATCATATCAACCAACAAGAAAGGTCCCCCTCTGCTTGAGAAGTGTCCTGGGTCCCGATACCTCTCCCCCCGCCAAGTGAAGGAGAAGATGGGTGAAGGAGCCGTGGTGTTAGACACCCGTGACTCTGCTGCCTTTGGAGGAGCCCATATCCCTGGCAGCATAAACATAGGTCTCTCTGAGAAGGCTGCTAACTGGGTGGGTATGGTGATAGATCCCGAGGCGTGTCTCATACTGGTTGTACAGCATCCATGGGACTATGAGGCCATTTGCGCCCAGCTTCATCGCATAGGATACGACAGGATCATGGGATACTTGGGCGGAGGCATAATAAGCTGGCAAGAGGCCGGATACCACTTGGGTAAGCTGTGCCAGATATCGGCTCAGGAGCTTCTGGATAGACTAAAAACAGGCTACTATCAGGCGGTTTACGATGTTAGAACCATGCAGGAGTACAAAAGCGGCCACATTGAAGGGGTTGAGCATTTTCCCCTCTCCAAACTCTTGGATAATCCTCCAGAACTTCCCAAAGATAAGCCCATTCTCGTGATCTGTGGCTCTGGGTACAGGGGTAATATCGCAGCAAGTCTTCTTCAGGGACAGGGCTTTTCAGAGGTTCATAGCCTGGCAGGAGGCATGAAGGCCTGGAAGGCCGCGGGACATCCTGTGGTGGTTTAAAAAAGGAGAATAGAGAATGGGAATAGATAGGCAGGCCTTCAGGGCATTATCCTATGGCCTTTACATTGTGGCCTCAACGGAGGGTGACAGGCTTAATGGGCAGATAGCCAATGCGGTTATGCAGGTTACCTCTCGGCCTCCTCGTATAGCAGTGGCTTTGAACAAGGAGAATCTGACCCATCAACTGGTTGAGAATAGCGGTCTCTTCTCGGTCTCCGTTCTTGAAGAGGATACCCCTTTGAAGTTCATTGGTCTCTTTGGGTTCAAGTCGGGTAGAGAGGTGGATAAACTCTCTCAGGTGAAGTACGAGGTTGGAGAGACAGGTGTTCCAATGGTGACAGAGAACGCTGTGGCGGTTATGGAGGCCAAGGTGACCGGTAGCGTGGATGTAGGTAGCCATACCCTTTTTATAGGAGAGGTTGTAGGAGCTAAGGTTGTGAGCCAGGAAACCCCTATGACATATGCCTACTACCATAAGGTCAAAGGGGGTAAGTCTCCCAAAACGGCTCCTACCTATGTGGAAGATAAGATGGAGAAACCAGAAGAGGAAAGGAGAGAAGAGATGAAGAGGTATGTGTGTGAGGTTTGTGGCTATGTTTATGTTCCCACCAAAGGCGATCCAGACAATGGGGTGGCACCAGGGACCGCCTTTGGGGATCTCCCAGAGGACTGGGTCTGCCCCGTTTGTGGAGCAGGAAAAGACCAGTTTACTCCAGAAGATTGATGGGTTGGGGGAGGATGGCTCCTCCCCCAATTTGTGCAAAGGGGGTTGACAAGGCTTACAACCCTTTTGTAGAGAGGATCGCAGTGAGCGGGAATAGCTCAGTGGTAGAGCACCGCCTTGCCAAGGCGGGGGTCGCGGGTTCAAATCCCGTTTCCCGCTCCATTCTTTTTAGGTTGGGTTTTAATGTCCCGTTTACTCTTATCCTTGGGCTCAAATAAGGGCAGCCGTGTCTTTAACTGCATAGTGGCCGTTCACAGATTGGCCCATTTATGTATGGGTGAGGTTGTTAAGATATCTCCCTTCTACTTAACCGAGCCTGTAGGTGTGCCTCCTCAGCCATGGTTTATTAACTGCACAGCTGAGTTGAGCATAGGGCTCTCCCCGCGGGAGCTTTTAAGGGCGTGCCAGCAGGTTGAGGCAGAACTGGGACGTACCACCAAAGGAGACTCTTCTCCAAGGACCATAGACATAGACATACTTTTTTACGATCAAAGGGTGGTTGATACCTCCTTCCTTCAAATACCTCATCCCCGGTTGCATAAGAGGAGATTTGTGCTTCTCCCCCTTTACCAGATAGCCCCTGATTACCCCCATCCCACCTTGGGTAAGAGGGTTTCTGATCTTTTGAAGGATAGGGAAGAGGATGGAGTGGAAGAAGAGGTGATCAGGATATCAACCTCTGTTTGTCAGGTGGTTGAATCCTCTGCAATTCGTGGGATTGTGGAGGAATTTGATGGACTAAATGGACTAAAATAATAATATTTATCATTCCCACTTGCCAGAGTGATCAGCGGGTATAGATTTGATTTAAAATCTTTTTTGTTTTGGAGGTGTATGATGAAGGTTGTGGCTTTTAACGGCAGTCCCAGAAAAGAGGGGAATACCGCAGCGGCTATCAAGGTGGTCTTAGAGGTTCTTGAAGGAGAAGGGATAAAAACGGAGTTTATTCAGCTTGGAGGTTCTGGAATTAATCCTTCGGGCATATAAATTAAAAATAATATGAGTATTACACCAAAG
>JALWSI010000214.1:5888-12239 GCA_027080315.1 bacterium
CTTGTCTTGCTGGTGGTATCGACCGTCCGACGACGCCCGGTGCCTCGGTGGAGCCTCCGGAGACCTTCAACCTGTGGAGCGCCAAGGTGTATGATGCAGAGGGCTTGATCATTGGTTCCCCCGTCTATTTTGGAGGGGTGAGTGGAGAGGTGAAGGCCTTTATTGACAGAACGGGGATGTGTGCCATTGGCGGTGATTACAAGCTGAAGAGGAAGGTGGGAGCATCTGTGATTGCGGCAAGGCGCCAGGGGGCCGTTGATGTGTTCAATCAGATCAACTCCCTTTATGCCCTGAACCAGGTGATCATCCCATGTTCTATCTTCTGGAATATGGGTATGGGGATGGATCCAGGAGATGTTCTGAAGGATCAGGAGGGTATGGACACCTTTAAGATACTGGGAGAGAATATGGCCTGGTTGATCAAGAAGATCTCCCAGTAACCCAACCCTTTAAATGCCTATCGCCGGGGCGAAATCCCTTCGTCCCGGTTTTATCTATCTTCTTCAGGTGATAATAACCCTCTTATGCTTAGGTTTGAGGTTGCAAAGAGGGACAGAGAAACAAAGGCCCGTTGTGGTTTTATCCGTCTAAAAGGTGTCATCTGCGAGACCCCTCTCTTCATGCCGGTGGGTACAGCAGGCAGCGTTAAAGGCATAACCCCTCACGAGTTGAAAGAGTGCGGTTATCGTCTGATTCTTGCCAACACCTACCACCTTTACCTTCGTCCAGGGCACCAGTTGATAAGAGAAAGGGGTGGCCTCCATAGATTCATGGGCTGGAACAGGGGGATTCTTACCGACAGCGGGGGGTTCCAGGTGTATAGCCTCTCTCCCCTTCGTACCGTCACAGAGGAAGGGGTGAGATTTCAATCTCACCTTGATGGCTCATACCACATGTTGACCCCTGAGAAGGTTGTGGAGATACAAGAGGCCTTGGGTTCAGACATCCTCATGCCCTTAGATGAGTGTCTTCCCTATCCTGCCTCAGAGGCCCAGGCTGTGAACTCCCTTGAGTTGACCATCTCTTGGTTGAAGAGAAGCGTAGAGGCCCACCAAGGAGGGGGGGCGCTATTTGGGATTGTTCAAGGAGGTTTTTTTGAGCATCTTAGGCGGGAGGCGGTCTCAGAAGTCACCTCCTTTGAGCTTCCCGGATACTCAATAGGGGGCTTGAGCGTTGGAGAGCCCGTTGATCTTCTGCATCAGATTGGAGCCTTTACGGCAGACCTGTTACCGCAGGATAGACCCCGATACCTCATGGGTGTGGGGCGTCCCCAGGATATTGTAGAGGCGGTCTCTTACGGAATAGATATGTTTGACTGTGTGGTTCCTACGAGAAACGCCAGAAACGGCACTCTCTACACCTGGAAGGGCAAACTGAACATCAAGGCTCAAAGGTTTGCCCAGGACGAGGATCCGGTTGATCCCAATTGCACCTGCTACACCTGTAGAAACTTCTCAAAGTCTTACCTCAGGCACCTTTACAACGCAGGAGAGCTTTTGAGCCCCAGGCTAAACACTATTCATAACCTCCACTTCTTCTCAGAGCTTATGGAAAGGATAAGGCGTTCAATATCAGAGGGATGGTTCTCAAGGTTGAAAAAGGAGATACACGAAAGCTATCCCCTCACCTGATGAGACCCTATTGCCAAGAGGCGGGGGTGATAGTAAGGTTTGAGCAATAAAAGATAAAAAGGAGAGTGAAGATGAAAGTTCGTATCAACCTGCAAGATGCCTTTCTGAATCAGCTTAGAAAGGGACGAGTACCTGTTAACGTCTATTTGGTGAACGGGGTGAAGCTGACAGGCAGGATAGGAGGGTTTGACAACTTCACAGTTGTGCTCACAAGCGAGACGGGGCAACAACTTGTGTTTAAACATGCAATATCGTCGGTATCTCCCATACGGCCGCAGGACGTTTTGAGCTTTGTGGAAGGGGACACCTCATCAGAGCCTCATCCTAACAGGGTTCCCGACAGCCACTTTGATGATTGATTATCCCTTTTTGTAGATGGAGCCCAGATCGGTGGAGTGGATTGAGGTGTGATTCGCATCTCTGGGGGGGAATGGAGAGGGCGGATGATCCACAGCCCTCCGGGAAGTTCTTCCCGTCCAACCATCGGGAGGGTGAGAGAGGCCCTTTTCTCAATCCTGCAGAACGAGATAAGAGGGGCAAAGGTGCTTGACCTCTTTGCAGGGGTGGGAACGGTGGGAATAGAGGCCTTGAGTAGAGGGGCGGCAAAAGCGGTCTTTGTGGAGAGCAATCCCAAGATTGTCAGAATCCTCAAGTCAAATCTAATCGCCCTTTCTCCCAGCAGCATATGGGAGGTGTTGAGAGGGGATGCAAGAAAGGCTTGTAACACCAAGGGGCTAAAAGAGGAGAGGTTTAACCTCATATTCTGTGATCCTCCCTATCATCTTTTAGACTTCTCAATAGTTTCAAATTACAAGGATTTGCTGGAGGATGGAGGGGTAATGGTGGTCCAACATCCCAAAAAACGAGAGCCTCAAGATGCGTATCACACCCGGGTAATAGGCGATAATGCCCTCTCTTTTTGGAGAAAGGAGTGAGGAAGATGCAGCAGCGAGTAGCCATCTATCCTGGAACCTTTGATCCAATAACCAATGGCCACATAGACATCATATGCAGAGCATCAAAGCTTTTTGACAGGCTGATAGTTGCAGTGGCTTACAATCCAGGTAAAGGACCCCTCTTCACTGTAGAGGAGAGGGTTGAGATGATCACTGAGTCTTTGAAAGATTACTCCCTTACCAATGTTGAGGTGGACAGCTTCTCTGTACTTCTCACCCATTATGCCAAGTCTAAGAAGGCTACAACGGTGATCAGGGGGTTAAGGGCGGTTTCAGACTTTGAGTACGAATTCCAGATGGCCTTGATGAACCGGAAGCTATGCAAAGATGTGGAGACGGTGTTCATGATGCCCAGCGAGAGCTACACATATTTGAGCTCAAGAATAGTGAAAGAGATAGCTCTTTACGGAGGCAATGTACGGTGTTTGGTGCCCCCCTTGGTAGCAGATCGTTTGGAAGATAAGGCAAAGGCCTTTAAGGTTCCTGGTAAGGAGTAGGTAGGTGCAGAGAGAGCCCTTTGTGGTACGAGACTGTGCCTTGGTGGCCATGGCCACTGGTAGAAAGGCTCAGACCTTGAAGGAGCTTAGGGATCAGTTAAGAGAGGTTGAAGAAGTTAGCATCTACCACCACTTCTGGGGAAGACTCTTGCAGCCCCAGTTTGACGAACCGGAGTACAACAACGACTTTGCCGCATGGGTCTTTCACCACCTTCATCATCAGGAGTTGGCAGAACGCCTTAGTGTGGTGAATCCCACAGAGTTTCCCTCAATGGATGCCGTGAGAGACGAGCTGGTTGAGATTGTAGAGAGGGAGCTTGATGAGAGCGAGTGGGTGGCATACTTAAGGGCGGATAGGGCTTTTCACTTTGTTAAGTCTCAGATAGTTGTGTTTGACACCGGCATTGTTCTGGACACTCCAGAATCCCTTAGGGATGCGGTTCACAAGATGTCTTCGGGAAACATCTTCTACCATTTCATTGACGCCAGAAGACGCACTCCTATGGGAAAAGACGACTTTAGTGCCTGGTTAGAGGGTTATGGTGAGCGGTACAGAGGGCTTATTGAGTCCTTAGGCTCAATAGACCCTTATTTCTCCTCCTTAGAGGAGATTCGCAACATTTTAGAAGAGATATTCTCTCGCCATTTAGGAGAAGAGAGTTGAGCTCATCTTTAGAAGGATACAGGGCTGTAACGGGAAACGAGATCGTTGATCAGCTATATCAACTGGCCAAGCCCCTAAAAGGCATAAGGGTGTTGCATGTGAACTCCACCAAAGAGGGTGGAGGGGTGGCTGAGATCTTGCGCAAGATGGTGCCCTTGATGGAAGGCTTGGGAATAGATGCCCAGTGGGAGGTTATATCGGGAGATTCCGACTTCTTTGAGTGTACCAAAGGGTTCCATAACTCCCTTCAGGGTAAGCAGGTGACCCCTTCTGATGAGCTTCTTCGCCACTACCAAGAGGTGAACTCTGAGAATGCCGATAAGCTGAGGCCTTTATTGGAAGAGGCAGATGTTGTCTTCATACACGATCCTCAGCCCTTAACCATGATCCAGCACGTTCCTAAACGGAAAGGTAAATGGGTGTGGAGGTGCCATATTGATGTCAGTAAGCCCCATAGACCGGTATGGAGATACCTCAAACCCTGGGTGGAGCAGTACGACGCCAGCGTTTTCTCTTTGGCCTCCTTTGCAAAGCCCCTGAATCATCCCCAGTTCTTGATAACCCCAAGCATAGACCCTTTGAGCGAAAAGAACATGAACCTGCCTAAGAAAGAGGTTGATAGGGTCTTTGAGAAGTTCAGAATTGATCGGGAAAGACCGGTGATCCTTCAGGTTTCAAGATTTGACAGGTTCAAAGATCCCATTGGGGTGATAGAGGCCTATAGATTGGTGAAGAAGATGGTGCCCCTTCAACTGATCCTCGCAGGAGGCGGGGCCTCTGATGATCCTGAAGGCATGGCGGTTTTAGAAGAGGTGAAACATGCCGCTGCAGGGGATCCCGATATTCACATCTTGCACCTGCCTCCTGATGCCCATCTCACCATCAACGCCCTTCAGCGTGGGGCCGACGTTGTGCTTCAGAAATCAACCAAAGAGGGTTTTGGTCTCACCGTTACAGAGGCCATGTGGAAGGGCAAGCCGGTCATTGGTGGCGATACCGGTGGGATCAGGGTTCAGGTGTACAACCACTACACCGGATTCTTGGTGAGAAGCCCCGAGGGGGCCGCCTTAAGAATAAGATACCTACTTCACCGTGAGGACAAGAGAAGAGAGATGGGAGAGAGGGCCAAGAGGCTGGTACGAGAGAACTTCTTGATCACCCATCACCTCCGGGGGTACCTGGCACTGATGATCAATCTCCTTAAAGGTGGGGACTACCACCGAATAGAGGTGGGAGTCTGATCTGCCTTGAAGCTTGAGGGTGATTCCCAGAAAGGCAAAATCCTCCTCTTCGGGATCATCTTAACGGTAGTTGCAGTATGGTATTGGTTCCAAGCGGTTAAGTGGTGGATAGCCGACGATCCCGCAATTCTGCAGTTTGCTGCCCAGTATCCTTTACACAGTTTCTTTTTCTCTCCTACCCTGTGGAGAAGGTTTTCTCCCTCAAATCTTACTCCTATGGTGCTTCTCTCGTTCAAGTCTGATCTGTTGGCCTTTGGCCTTAAACCCTATTTTTATTACCTTCACCAGGAAGTGATTGCGGCCTTGGTCGCTTTTGTGTTCTACCTGATTCTTTTACGGAGAATGCCCTGGTTTATCGCCGCTTCTGTATCTATGGCTTTTATGCTCTCTGCCTCAATGAGCCAATGCGCAAATCTTTTGATGACCCGCCACTACCTTGAGGGTCTCCTTCTTTGCCTTATGAGCGTTCTGCTGTTCTCCCGCTACTTACAGAGCCGCAACCTTATGGTTCTGGCTGGAAGTGTGTGCTGCTATGCCTTGGCTTCCCTCTGCAAAGAGGTCTTCGTACCCTTGCCTTTTGTGTTGGCCCTGTGGCCAGAGGATGGCTCCTTTTCTGGATCAACATTCAAAGATTGGCTCGCCTTTCATGCCGTAACCATTGCCCCATTTTTTTGGTGGCTTGTGGTTTATGCAGGGTATAGAAGGTGGATGCTGGGAAGATTCGGGGGCGGGTATGGCACACTATCTTTTCTCCCTACCTCTGGTCAGATACTCAACAACTTCTACCACGGTGTTTTTATGAAGAATCCCTTTTTGCTGATGGTGTTCTTGGTATCTTTGCTTGTGGTGGTAATAGCGGCTGTGCGTTCGTTTAGAATACTGCTCTTCTGCTTGGCAGTGTTGATAGGGGTTATGATTCCCTTTGTGGCCGTTCCCAGCCTCTCTTCTGAGAGACACATGCTGCTTCCCACCCTTCTTGCCTTCTTTTTGGTGGCCTTTGGTCTGGCAAGGCTGTGGAGTATAAAACAGCCGGTCTTTAAGGTGGTATCCTGGGCTGTGATGCTGGTTATGGTGATCTCATCTCTTCAGGTTCACGCTGCTTCTTATGGGGATCAAAGGCCTTTTTTGCATTCCTTTGAGAGAACCGGAGGGTTTCTTTGGTATGATAGCTCTCCTAAGGATGCAGTGGTGAATCCAGATATCCCCAACTGGTACTACCACGGGCTGGCTTGGCTTAAGGAGAAGGTAGCAAAAAGAGGATCTATGGGACGGGGCCTATCCAACTTCTGCTACGCGGCGGCCTTGGGAGGATACCAGAAGGGATACAGGCTTTGGGAGTATAATCACAAAAGAGAGAAGGTG
>JALWSI010000215.1 GCA_027080315.1 bacterium
GTCGTTTACGTAGAGAGAACCCAGGTTCATCTGAAGGGTGTCAAAGAGATCACTTAACTTCACCATCCTGGTCTTGGCCTTGAAGCGGTCAACCTTGATGAACCTCATGGGCACATCGGCCTTGAACGTTGTGTAAACCCCTGTGAGTTCAGGGCGTTTCCTGGCCTCGGCCACAAAGTTGTTGGCTACCTTTGAGAGGGCCTCAAGGCCTTGACCGTTCAAGTCAAGCAGCTGCATCTTAAAACCGCCGGTGGAGCCCAGACCTGGGATGGCTGGAGCGTTGGAGATCATCACGTAGGCCTCTGGTATCTGGCTAACCTTGGCTTGCAGATTCTTCATGATTGCTGGAAGCTGGGTTTCAGGCTCTTTTCTCTCTCCCCAGGGCTTTAGCACTATGAAGGCAAATCCGGCATAGGGTTGCTTCACCGAGTCAACCAAGTTGTATCCAGAAACCCCAATCACGTCCGCCACTCCAGGGGTGTCAAGGGCCATCTTGGTAACCTTTGACATCACGGCCTCTGTTCTTTGAACTGTTGATCCTGCAGGCAATTGGGCTATGGCCAATATGTAGCCCTGATCCTCTTCTGGCACGAATCCCGTTGGTGTGACTTTAAATAGAAAAACGGTAAAGGCGCATAGCACTAAAAAGACTATCATGCTGACATGCCACCACTTGGCCATGAGCCTGATGAGTTCACCGTAGGCGTCGGATAGTTTGTCAAACCCCCGGTTGAAGGCTTGAAACACCTTGTTTGTGTTCACAGAACCGTGGTGAAGCATAATAGTACAGAGAGCAGGGCTGAGGGTTAAGGCGTTGAAGCTTGATATGGCCACCGAGAAGGCTATGGTTAATGCAAACTGGTTGTAGAGCATACCGGTCATACCAGGAATGAATGCCACTGGAACGAAGACCACCAGCAGCACTAAACTGGTTGCAATAACCGGTCCTCTCACCTCGTCCATGGCCTCTGCGGTGATCTCAGGCATAGAGCGGGTGTCCCCTTCTTCAATCTTTCGCATCACGTTCTCAACCACAACGATGGCGTCGTCCACAACAAGGGCCACCGCCAGCACAAGTCCCAGCATGCTTAAAGCGTTAATGGAGAAACCAAAGATCTTCATGAAGGCGAAGGTTCCTATGATTGAGACGGGTATGGCCAAGGTTGGAATGATAACCGAGCCGAAGTTCTGCAAGAAGATGTACACAACCAGAACCACCAGGATTATGGCTTCAATAAGGGTGTGAACCACCTCTTTCATGGACTCGGCAATGAACTTGGTGGTGTCGTAGCGCATGGTCCACTTCACATCATCTGGAAAGTCCTTCTGTAGACGCTCCATGATGTTCACCACCTGTTTCTTGATCTGAAGGCCGTTTGCGTCGGGCAGCTGATAGACTATGAGGGTAGCTGTGGGCTTTCCGTTGAGCTTGGTGTCCCAGTCGTAGTCCTCGGCTCCCAGCTCCACATTGGCCACATCTTTCACCCTCACCATGGAGCCGTCGGGATTGGCCCTTATGATTATGTTCTCAAACTGAGATACCTGGCTGAGCCTGCCCTCGGTTGACAACTGGTATTGAAACACCTGGTACGAAGGGGCCGGTGGAGCGCCTATCTTTCCTGCTGCAACCTGACGGTTCTGTTCTTGAATAGCGTCTCTAACATCTGCCGCAGTCAGGCCAAAACTGCTTAGCTTTTCAGGATCAAGCCATATTCTTATGGCGTATTTTCTTAAAGCCATGTTCATGACGCTTGCCACACCAGGGATTCTTGAAAGGGAGTCAGCTATGTGTATATCGGCGTAGTTCTGCAAGAACTGGGCGTCGTAGGTGCCTTTGGGAGAGATGAGGTTAACCGCCAAGAGCATGTTTGTACTCTGCTTCTCTATGGTGAGACCCACCTGTTTCACCTCTGCTGGAAGCTCAGGCATGGCCTGGTTGCTTCTGGTGAGCACGTCCATCTGGGCGGTGTTTGGATCAAAACCCACCTCAAAGGTGATCACTATGGAGGAGTCTCCGTTGTTGGTACTGGTGGAGGACATGTAGATCATTCCACCTGCACCGTTGATCTTCTCTTCTAATGGTTTAGTTACGGTCTTTGCCACCACATCGGCGCTGGCTCCTATGTACTGGGTTGAGACCTTGATCTGGGGAGGTGCAAGGGGTGGGTACTGAGCAATGGGCAGAACCAGCATAGAGATGGCTCCAACCAACACGATAACAAGGGCTATTGAGATTGCAAATATAGGACGCTTTATGAAAAAGTTCACGGTTAACTCCTCTTTTCTGTTCTATTCACTTTTGGGAATCTGTCAGACTCACCTGCCGTTTTCCCTGATTCTTTTTTCTTCACTCTCTTCATTGGCACTCACCAATCTCCTCTCACCACATTAGAAAAAGTGGAAACTGAATATAATTATCAGATATCAGTGTCAAGCAAAGGTACCCTGCTGCCCTTTACCAGCCGCATGATGGATTCTGAAATGGCGCCCCCGGGGTGATTCGAACACCCGACACACGGCTCCGGAGGCCGTTGCTCTATCCTACTGAGCTACGGGGGCGTAAGACGCAATAGGCAGACTTCTTTTTAGGAGGAGCTGTCTTTTTACGTCAATAAGGGGTATCTTAGCTGTTGAGCAGATACTCATCTACCGATGCGGCCACCTTTCTGCCTAAGCTTATGGCCCTAACCACCAGCGATGCTCCAAGCACGGTGTCTCCTGCAGCAAAGACCCCTGGCACGTTTGTCATTAAATTGTGGTCAACCTTTATGTTTCCCCTATCGTCTGTCTCAAGCCCAAAACCCTCCACCAGAGGCCCGTGCTCGGTGTGGAGAAAGCCCATGGCCAGAAGCACCAGATCAGCTTCAAGGATGAACTCTGAGTTTGGAATCTCGGTGAAGCTCATCTTGCCGCTCTCGTCGGTTTTCCAGTCCAGTTTTACGCAGCGAAGACCCTTCACCCTCCCGTGCTCTCCAATGAACTCCTTTGTGAGGATGCTCCACAGCCTTTCGCATCCCTCTTCGTGAGAGGATGAGGTGCGGAGGATCTGAGGCCAGGTGGGCCAGGGGTTGTTCACAGGGCGCTCTTTGGGGGGCTGAGGGAGAAGCTCAATCTGAACGATGCTCTTTGC
>JALWSI010000216.1 GCA_027080315.1 bacterium
GTGGAGCCGACGGGAGTCGAACCCGTGACCTCCTGAATGCCATTCAGGTGTGCTCCCAACTGCACCACGGCCCCACTTCTTGAGTCCCATAGATACTTCCCACCCCCTATGGTGTCAAGGGTGAGAAGGGTATTTTGTGCTCACATATAACCCATCAGTCTTAGAACCGCATTGGCAAAGGCCTTTGCCGCCCACGGCCCATTAGCAGTCACTATGCGTCCATCAACCTCAACGTTTTTCCCAGTATAACGGGCCCCACACTCCTCAAGCCTGCCACTCATGCTGCTCCACACGGTAGCCCTACGCCCTTTTAAAAGCCCCGCTTTGCAAAGGGTAACGGGAGATATGCAGATGGCCCCAATCACCGACCCGTTTCGGTATGCCTTTCTCAAAAAGTAGTGTATCCTTTTGTTATTCCAGAAAACCGTTGCGCCGCTGCCCCCTACCAGAAGAACCGCTGCAAACCTTCTGTGGCTCGCCACCTGGTAGGGCATATCTATCTTCACCTTACCTCCAAGCATACCTGTAGCCTCTTCCGTACCCAAAGAGGTAACAAAGACCCGCGCCCCCCTACTCTCCAAAACCCTTTTAGTGACAAAAAGCTCTTCGTCTCTGAAGTTATGAGGAGCCACAATCATCAACACGCTTTTGTGAATACCCGCTGCAAATCCAAAGCTGGACCAGGGAACCACAATAACCGCAATAAGAACCCCCAACACTAACCTTTTCATCCTCATAGTACACCTCCCACCTGCTTATTGTTTCAAAAGATAGCCTATCTCCTTTGCCGCGCAAGGCTTGACAAAACCCATTAGAAGGACAGAGAATTGGCCCTCACAAAGGTGATTTAGTACGGCTTTTTCAAGAAGGAGGAACAACCGCTATGCTCAAACGAATTGTGGTGGGATTGGATGGTTCACCTTACTCAAAAAGTGCGGTGAACTACGCCTGCAACCTTGCAAAAAACTACGGTGCCACTGTTGTAGGAATCGGTGTGGTGGATCTCCCTGACATAGAGAAACACATTGGTCCTGGTGGCCCCCCAGGCTCGGGAATCTACGCAAAGAGATTGAAAGACACCAAGGTGAAAGACGCCCTTGAGAAGGTGAAGGGTTTTCTGGTGGAATTCTCAAAGGAGTGCATAGAGAAGGGAGTATCTTACGAGGTGAACTCCGAAGAGGGAGAGCCCTTTGAAGCTATTCTTGAAGCAGGCAAGACAGCAGACTTAATTGTGGTGGGCATTCGTACATACTACCATTTTGAGACCTCTTCCAAACCTGGAGACACCCTGAGAAGACTGCTTGAGAAACCTGTATGTCCTGTGCTTGCTGTTACAGACGAAATGGTTATGCCTGAGAACGTGGTGATAGCCTTTGACGGAGGCTACACCTCCGCCAGGGCCATGAGAAGCTTTGTGCACCTGAGCCGAGAGCTTGCCTTTGCATCCAATGTGACACTGCTTAGGGTCTCTGAAGACGATGAAGATAAGGTCACCTGCGAAAGAGATCTCACCACCGCCAAAAAGTATCTACAGGCCCACAACATCTCGGTTAATGCGGTCTGTAAAAGCGGCAAACCCTCTAAGGTGATCTTAGAAACAGCCAAATCCATGAAACCTGCTATGGTGGTTATGGGCTCTTTCGGAAAAGGCACCATAGCCAAGCTGTTATTTGGCAGCACAGCCAATGAGATAATAGAGGACGCCTCGTTGCCGCTCTTTGTCTACCACTAAGAGCCGAGGTGAAACGAGAAGGAGGTTAGCATGAGATTTAGGAGGGGATGGATTATTATTATGTTTATGCTCTGGCTTATGCCAGGGATGGTAGGGGTGTGCCAGGGGCTCGAGCTTAAGCAATCGCCTGTAAACCCCGCTTTTGAGAGATGGGTGAAGAAAAGAACAAAGGCCAGAGAAGGGCTAAAAGGGCTCAAGACTGACAAGAAAGCCGGTTTTGTGCCTCCTCCATTTCTACCTGCCAAAGCGACTGTTCGTTCCACAAACATCTACCAAAGTGTCTCCTTACCTGACCGGTACGACCTAAGAGATCCCAACGGAGACGGTGATACCTCTGACAGCAGGCTCACCCCTGTTAAGAATCAGGGAACCTGTGGGGCCTGCTGGACCTTTGGCACCTATGGCGCCCTGGAGTCCACCCTGAAGACCACCCGCCACACCACCTACGACTTCTCAGAGGACAACCTGAAGCACAGACACGGGTTTGATATTCCTCCATGCGGAGGGGGAAACTGGTTCATGGCCATGGCTTACATGACCCGGGGAGACGGACCCATAGACGAGGCGGAGGATCCCTGGGATCCATCCCCAACCTCTACCTACTGCACCGACTGCACTCCCAAGCTCTACATAGGAAACATGGAGGTGATACCTGAGAGTGCCTCTGACTACGATAAGAAGCTTGCCATCTATCAGCACGGAGCCTTGGTAACCTCAATGCACTGGGATGACGCATCCTACAACGCCGCCACCAACACCTATCTGTACAAAGGCGCCGAAGATGACGACCACGCCGTGGTGCTGGTGGGATGGGACGACAACAAAGAGGTCCCTGGAGCAACAACCAAGGGAGCTTGGATAGTGCGTAACTCCTGGGGAAGCTCTTGGGGAGATGGAGGATACTTCTACATCTCTTACGAAGATACAGCCTTCACCAAAGATGGACTTGCTTTCTTCACAGATCCATCGGGGCTGCAGGGGAAGAAGGCGGCAAAGGTATACTACTACGACAAACTCGGTAGGACAGGAGGAATCGGTGCCGGATCATCCTCTTTATGGGGTGCCAACAGATTCACAGCAGCTCAGGATGGAACCATTGGAGCAGTGGGTATCTATGCCAGCTCTCCAGGCACAAGCTACGAGATAAAAGTGCTTAAAGGTGGTTTTGATGGTGAGGTGGCAGCCTCACAGACGGGATCTGTGGAGAAAGAGGGGTGGTACACCATTATTCTGAACAACCCCGTATCTGTTAGCGAAGGAGACACCTTTGTAGTGGCGGTGAAGTTCACAACCCCTGGATACAGCTATCCCGTGCCCATTGAAGGGAAATTGGCCAACTACTCTTCAGGAGCAACGGCATCTCCAGGGCAAAGCTTCATCAGCGCCGACGGCTCACACTGGACAGACGTAACCAAACAGTTCCCCAACGACAACGTCTGCATAAAGGCAGTGGTCTTCACCACGGGTTCAGAGCCATCTCCCTCTCCCGAACCGGAACCTGAGCCAGAACCCCAGCCTGAACCATCACCTGCTCCATCAGGACACGTAATGAAACCAGGTGAGGTCACAGAAATATCCCCTGCCTCCACCACCCCCGAACCAGACAGTAAAATCTATTTGGGATTTGGCAACGCAGCTGCAGGTGGCAAGCTCTTCACAGTTGTGGCGGCCTTCCCGGCCTACCTTGATTCAGACGAGAACAGCACATTGAGTGTAAAGATATTCATAGCCGCCCAGCTGCCTGACGACTACTCGCGTCTTCTCTTCTTTGACAGCTCAAACAAGATTGACTACCAGCCTCCACACTCTCTGGTCTCATGGAAGAGCAGCGTTAAAGGACCCGTTGCTACAACAACTGTGCTTCCCCCGGTATTGGTGGATTCAACCAGCGGTTTTCAGGTACCAAAGGGAACCCACTACTGGTACACCCTTGTGGTTCCAGACACCGTTCCTGATGACTTTTCAGGGGTAGACTGGACAACAACCCCTTGGGAGATAACGGTAAACATATTGGATATCCAGTAGAGAGAGATACCATCTGAGAAAGGAGAGATGTTGGTGAAACGAGGTAAGTGTTTATTGGTGTTGGTTTTAGGTCTCCTGATGGTGATGGGGACCGTGGTCCATGCAGGGCAAGAGATAAACAAGAAAGAGTTAGAGGCCAAATTGTCCAAGATATTTGGTCCAGTTAAGGTGCTTGGCGCCATACCCTCAACCCGTATCCCCGGTATGACAGAGGTGGTTGTTCAGGGTTCAAGAGGACAACAGGCGGTGTTGTTCTTAGCCCCTGATGCAGAACACTTCATACTGGGAAGATACATGGACATAGAGACAGGACAAGATCAGACCAAAGATCTTGCCTACGAGAAGGGGGTTCTACCCTTACCCAAGGGCAAAGAGGTTAAGGCAGCCAAGATCTCTGAAATAAAGTTCAAAGACAGCCCCACCTTTGGAAATCCCAAGGGAGTACCTGTAACCGTATTCTTCTGTCCTCTCTGCCCTTACTGTATAAAGACCCTGAAGAGCCTAAAGCCTTACGCAGACAAGGGTAAAATCCTTTTGAGGCTAAAATACTTCAATGTCCACGGCGAGCGGGGTGAGAAAGCAGAGGTAGAAGCAGAGTGCATTCGCCGCAACGAAAAGGATCCCGCCGCCTACTGGAACTACCTGTTCAATGATCCCCACACGAGCTTTCCCAAATCTCAAAACTGCAAGCAGAAAGAGGCCATAGAGAAGATGCTGGAGAGGGATAGAGAAGACGGCAAAAAGCTGGGAATAAGAGCCGTTCCCACCCTGATCATAGGAAAAGAGCTATTCACTGGAGCACCCAACGAGGTGGCTCTGAAGAGGATTATTGACAAAAAGAGCAATAAGAAGTAGGGAGATCTACGCTTGAACATCATACTTGATCTTGAAAGGAGATGGCAGAATGGGAATGAAGGAACTGGTTGAGATCATGGCAAAGGCAATGGTGGAGAATCCTGATGAAGTTCGCGTCTCAGAGATAGACGGGGCCCGTACGGTGGTTCTTGAACTCAGGGTTGCACCCAACGACCTGGGAAGGGTGATTGGCCGGGAGGGCGTGCGCGCCAAGGCCATGAGAACCATCGTTGGGGCAGCCAACAAGGATAGAGATAAAAGGTATATCTTAGAGATAGTGGAATAAAGAAAAGACACCAGGCCCCCTGCAATAGGGGGCCTTCTTTTTAAGACCTCGCCAACGTAAGAGCCTGCTGGTGTAGCCTGTGTACCTCGTTCCAGAGAGAGTCAATAAACCTATCAATCTCTTCGTCTTCTATTGAGAGTCCCTCCACCTTGGGAGGCTCAATAGGCTTACCAATCACAACCCCTACCTTTCCCGGTCTAACGGTGAAACTCCCCTTGGGCATCACCTTTCTGCTATCCCCTATGGCCATGGGCAAAAAGGGCAGTCCCGTAGCCGAAAGAAGGGCTATGCCCTTTCGTTTAAAAGGCCTCATCACACCGTCCTCAGAACGGGTGCCTTCAGGAAAGATTATCACCGGACGGTTAAAGCCCTCTTTTAACGCCCTCTTTATGCTCTCAACGGCTATATCAGGATGCTGCCGATCTATCTCAAGCACCTTGCCCAGTCTGAGAAGATAGCCAAAAACGGGTATTGAAAAGAGTTCCTTCTTCGCAAGAAAGTGGGGAGCCTGACCAAGGAGCGCTATGACAACGAATATGTCAAAGTAGCTTTGATGGTTGCAGATAAGCACCATCTGATCAAGCTCTTTCAACCTCTCTGCACCCTCCACCTCAACCCTGCACCCTGCCAGAAGCAGAAGGATCTTGGCCCAAAGATAGGCTATAAACATGATTATCCTATCGTTCTTATCAAATGGATGGGTAAGGGGTATCACCACCCCCGCTATCAACACGATGATGGTGTTACACAACCACCAGATTGCAGTGTGAATAAGCCTTATTACCAGCATCTTAAAGAATCAGTGAGCCGCTAAAAAACGGATTAAACCTCTTTTCGCTGCCCACTGTGGAGGAAGGCCCATGGCCCGGTAGCACCTTAACCTCCTCGGGAAGCACGAATATCTTCTTGGGCACCGAGGTGAATAGATCCCTCTCTGACGAGAAGGGCAGATCGGTTCTGCCTATGGAGCCTGCAAAGAGGGTGTCTCCGGTAAAGAGCAGCCCTGCATCCTCAGAGTACAGGCATATTGAGCCTATGGTGTGGCCCGGGGTCTCAATCACCTTCAAGCTCTCTTTGCCAAAACTTATCTCGTCACCCTCCTTTAGCAATCTATCAGGCTCAGGAGACTCCTTTGCCCTGCACATCATAACCAGCATGGGGTTTCTGGGAGATTTAAAAAGGGGCAGATCCTTCTCTGGCAGCATCAACTCTGCATCAGGATAGGCCTCTTTCATGTCAGCGTTTGCCCCTATGTGGTCAACATGGGTATGGGTGTTCACTATGGCCACGGGTTTCATTCCCAAAGACTCCACCCGCTTCTTTATCACCTGAGGATCACCTCCCGGGTCTATAATGACCCCCTCTTTGCTATCCTCATCGTAAACCAGATAACAGTTCACCTCTAAGGGACCTACAACGATCCTGTCGTACTTCATCCTCTCTTCTCCTGTGAGTCAATTATGAAGGTCACCGGGCCGTCGTTCTCTATCTCCACCACCATGTGAGCCTGAAAGACACCGGTCTCAACCTTAACAGAGTAGTTCTCCTTTATGTACTCAACCATCTCCTGGTACAGCTTTTGGGCATCCCGAGGCGGCGCGGCGTTGCCAAAGCTGGGTCGCCTTCCTTTGCGACAGTCTCCAAGCAGGGTGAACTGAGAGATGAGAAGCAGGTCTCCACCTACATCCAGAAGGGAAAGGTTCATCTTCCCCTCATTGTCGTAGAAGATGCGCAGGTTCACAATCTTGTCTGCCACCCACTGCATCTCTCTCTTTGTGTCACCCTGTGCCACTCCCACCAAGGCGGTTATGCCTCTGCCGATCTCACCAACCACCTTGCCGTCAACGGTGACCTTAGAGCAGTTCACCCGTTGAATCACCGCTATCATTGGGTCTTACCATACACCTTCTGGTAGTCAGACAAGAACCTCTCAATACCTATGTCGGTAAGGGGATGTTTCACCATCTGCATGAGCACCTTGTGGGGAATGGTGGCAATGTGTGCCCCTGTCATGGCAGCCTCCACCACGTGTCTTGGATGCCTTATGCTTGCCACTATCACCTCAGTTGAGATCCCAGACATGTCAAAGATCTCCACCACCTCTCGCACCAGATCCATACCCTCGTGGCCAATGTCGTCAAGCCTCCCGATAAAGGGAGAGACAAAGGTGGCCCCTGCCTTTGCAGCGAGAAGGGCCTGGGGTGCAGAGAAAACCAAAGTGACATTGGTCTTTATCCCAAGCTGAGAAAGGATATGCACCGCCTTGAGGCCCTCAATGGTCAAGGGAATCTTCACCGCCACATTGGGATGAATATCCGCAAGCTCTTTGGCCTCTTCCACCATCTTCTTGGACTCTAAGGAAAGCACCTCTGCGCTTATAGGGCCATCAACTATTGAGCAGATCTCGCGGATCACATCCCTCATGGGCCTTCCCGTCTTGGCCACTAAGGAAGGGTTCGTGGTGACCCCATCAACAACCCCCCATGACGCTGCCTCGCGGATCTCGTTAACGTCTGCTGTATCAAGAAAGAACTTCATGATCACACCTCTCTCTGACTTTTGGCATCGGAGGATTTCACTATCCCCATCATCCTTACCGTGTCAACTGGAGGGCTTACAGGCTGGATTCAATGGGAAAGCCAGAAGGCCCCCACAGAGCGGGGATAGCCCTCCTTAAGCTCTGCTTCAAAGAGCTGGGCAGAGGCAAACTCTTTGGCCTCTCTCTCAAGAAGGGATAGGTTGTAGAGCATTGCAGCCCTATCCTTTGGAGAAGACTGAACCGCCTTCCAAAGCTGCTGGGTGAGTTGGTTCAGATCCATTTTTTGGCCCAGCACCCTCTTTAAGGCCACCAGCTTAATCAAGGCTCTGGGCACGCTGGGGGCACTTGGAAACCTGGTGATGAACCTCTGGTACTCTTGAAGAGCCTCAGGAAGCTTTGCCATAGCCTCATAACACTCTGCAATGTAGAGCTGCACCTCTCTTCCCCTGAAGGTGGCATCCCTGCGTCTAAGCTCTTTGAACATCTCCAGAGCCTTTGGCAGATTCCCAAGGTTGTAATGGATCTGGGCAGACTTGAAGATCCCATCCATCTCCTGAATCACCCCGGCATGGCACAAAGGAGCCCAGAGAATAAAAAGGAGCGGTATGAGCACCGCCCCTCTCATCATCCTTTTAAGCACCACCAGACTCTCCTTACAGCTTTGCCAAACGCTCTGCTGCCTCTTCAAGCACCTCTTCTGTAACGGTCAAGGTGGCTCTAACGTATCCCTCTCCACCTTTTCCAAACCCCACGCCTGGGGTTAAGAGCACCCCTGCCTCTGTGAGGGCTTTGGTGGCAAACTCCATTGAGCTTCCTCCCCCTTCAGGAACAGGAAACCACACATAGAAGGCCGCTTTGGGAGGATCCACCTTGAATCCGGCCTTTTTCAGTCCCGCAACAAAGACGTCTCTTCTCCTTTTGTACATCTCCCGGAGCTCTTTAAGTCCCGGCTCCGTCTCCAAGGCCTCTATTCCCGCCTCTTGAATGAACTGACACGCGCCAGAGTCAACATTGGTCTTGATCTTCTTAAGGCCTGCAATGAGAGAGGGATTTCCAACCGCCATGCCTATGCGCCAGCCCGTCATATTGAAGGTTTTGGAGAGAGAGTGGAACTCTATCGCCACGTCTTTGGCCCCATCAACCTCCATTATGCTATGGGGAGGCTCCTCGTAGTAGATCTCGCTGTAAGCAGCGTCATGGCACAGTATGATCTTGTGCTCCTTCGCAAAGGCCACAGCCTTCTCAAAAAAGTCCAAAGGCGCCACAGCGGCTGTGGGGTTGTTTGGATAGTTTAGAAAGATGATCTTAGCCTTCTTTAGAACATCAGAGGGAATCTCCTCAAGGTTGGGAAGGTACCCATCCTCTTCTCTCAGAGTGAGGGAGTAAGGCTCACCCTCGGCCATTATGGTGCTGCCGCTGTACACCGGATACCCGGGGTCAGAGACAATAACCACCTCCCCGGGGTTCACGAAGGCAAGGGGCAGATGGCCTATGCCCTCTTTTGAACCAATAAGGGTTAACACCTCACCCTGGGGGTTAAGCTCTACCCCAAAGCGCCGTTTGTACCAGTTGGCCACCGCCTGCCTGAAAGAGAGCATTCCATCGTAAGAGGGATACTGATGATTCTTGGGGTCTTCTGCGGCCTTTTTCAGGCGCTCAATTATGGGCTTGGGGGTGGGGGTGTCAGGATCCCCCACTCCCAGGTCAATTATCCTTCTCCCCTTCTCAAGCTCTCTCGCCTTGGCCTCGTCCAGCTCGGCAAAGAGATAAGGGGGTAGATTCTGAAGCCGTTGGGCTAAGGAGAACTCCATCTCTCTCTTACCACTCTCCAGTGGTGAGGTAGTTGTGAATCTCCCTTGCCGCGGTCTTCCCGTCTCCCACAGCCAGAATCACCGTGGCAGCTCCACGAATTATGTCGCCTCCTGCAAAGACTCCCTTCTTGGTGGTCTTGCAGGTGTTAGGATCGGCCACAATGTAGCCCCATTTGTTCACTTCCATGTCGGGGGTGGTGCTGGGGATAAGGGGGTTAGCACCGGTTCCGATGGACATGATCACCATGTCAACATCCATGATGAACTCTGATCCCTCAATGGGAACGGGACGACGGCGTCCTGAGCTATCGGGCTCTCCAAGCTCCATGCGGATACACTTCATGCCCTTAACCCATCCGTTCTCGTCTCCCAGTATCTCAATGGGGTTAACCAGCATGTTGAATATCACGCCCTCTTCCTCGGCGTTCTCAATCTCTTCCGCCCTGGCAGGCATCTCGGCCCTTGAACGACGGTAAACGATATGGGCCTCGGCAGCCCCAAGGCGCAGCGCCGAACGCACTGCGTCCATGGCCACGTTTCCACCACCAACAACGGCCACCTTCTTGCCCACGCAGATGGGGGTATCGTACTCGGGGAACCTGTAGGCCTTCATGAGGTTGCTGCGGGTTAGGAACTCGTTGGCAGAATAGACCCCGTTAAGGTTCTCACCGGGGATCTCCATAAACCAGGGCAGACCAGCACCCACGCCAAGAAAGACAGCATCGTAGCCCTCTTCCGTCAAAAGATCGTCAACGGTGAAGGTCTTGCCCACAACCACATCGGTCTTAAGCTCAACCCCCAAAGAGGTGATGTAATCAACCTCTCGCTGAACTATGGATTTTGGAAGCCTGAACTCGGGGATTCCGTAAACCAACACTCCTCCTGCCTTGTGGAGGGCCTCAAATATGGTCACCTTGTGTCCGAGAACCGCCAGGTCTGCCGCCACTGTGAGCCCGGCGGGTCCAGAGCCTACCACTGCCACCTTCTTCCCTGTAGGGGGAGCAATCTCGGGCTTCTTGGCCTCTCCCTGAGCCGCCTCGTAGTCAGCCACAAAACGCTCAAGACGACCAATGGCCACAGGGGCCCCCTTCTTGGCCAGAACGCACACCTCTTCACACTGCTCTTCCTGGGGGCACACCCTGCCGCAGACTGCTGGCAAGGCGTTGGTCTCTTTTATTTTCAAAGAGGCCTCAATAAACTTACCCTCTTTAATGAGATGGATAAACTCGGGAATCTTAACCTCCGCAGGGCAACCATCAACGCAGAGGGGCTTCTTGCACTCAAGGCACCTCTCTGCCTCTTCCATTGCCATCTCTGCAGTGTATCCCAAGGCAACCTCGTTGAAGTTGGTGATACGGACCTTGGGGTCCTGCCTTGGCATATCTAATCTGTTGAGATTGAGACCCTTCTTCTTCGGTTTCTGCTCAGCCATTACGCCACCTCTCCTATGCCTTCAAATGCTTGGGGACACTCTTTTTTGAACCTCTCAAGGGCTTCCTGCTCCTGCTTCTTGTACATTGACTGCCTCATCATAAGCTCGTCAAAGTCCACTTCGTATCCGTTAAACTCCGGGCCATCTACGCAGACAAAGCGGGTCTTGCCACCTACGGTCACCCGGCAGGCACCGCACATCCCGGTGGCATCAACCATGATAGAGTTGAGGCTAACGGTGAGGGGAACCCCAAAAGGCTCCGCCACCTTGGCGATGAACTTCATCATGATGGGAGGACCAATACCAACCACCTCTCCCACCTTATCACCCTGACTTTTCAACACATCCTCAAGGGCGTGGGTCACAAAGCCCTTTCTTCCGTAGCTTCCATCGTCAGTGGTGATGATGATCTCGTCAGAGACCCTCTTGAAGTCGTCCTCCATGATGAGCAGATCCTTTGACCTTGCCCCTAAGATGGTGATGAGCCTGTTACCAGCCTCTTTCATACCGCAGGCTATTGGGAAGAGAGGGGCTATTCCCACTCCACCGCCTACGCACACCACGGTACCACGGTTCTCAATGTGGGTGGGCTTTCCAAGGGGACCCACCACATCCAGGATGTTATCTCCAACATTCAAAGTACCAAGGTGAAAGGTGGTCTTTCCCACCTTCTGGAAGATGATCCTGATGAGACCCTCCTCCTTGTTGCTCTCGGCAATGGTGAGAGGAATCCTCTCTCCTTCTTCGTTGATCCTCAGGATCATAAACTGTCCCGGTCTGTGCTTTTTGGCCACATAGGGAGCCTTCACCCAAAATTCGGTTATTGTGGGGTGCCATTCCTTCTTAGCTACTATCTCAAACACACTATCACTCCTTTCCCCAAAGTTGTCGCAGCGCCTTATATCTAAGGGGAAGGGTTATGGCAACCCAGAAAAGTGAAAGTATTAACAATCTTAAGCCCTGAGTTAAAGGCTAAGCCAACCAGACCAAAGAGGTCTAAACCGAGATGATCGGCTTGACGAGATCCCTCTTTTCACCTATCTCTTCTCGCTGTTGTTGACACACCACCTTTGAGAGGAAACAGAAGATGAAAGAGAGAGTTCTTAGCGGAATGAGACCCACAGGAAAGCTCCACTTAGGCAACTACCTTGGAGCCCTGAAGAACTGGGTCTCCCTTCAGGACCAGTATCAGTGCTTCTACTTTATTGCCGACTGGCATGCCCTCACAACAGAGTACTCTGACACATCCCACCTTGAGGAGTGGTCAATTGAGATAGTGTTAGACTGGCTTGCAGCGGGGCTTGACCCTGAAAAGAGCGTGCTATTCCTGCAGTCGCAGCTCTTGGAGCACGCGGAGCTTGCCCTCATATTCTCAATGATAACCCCAGTCTCATGGCTTGAGAGAAACCCCACCTACAAGGACCTTAAGCAGGAACTTAAACACAAAGACCTGGCAACCCACGGCTTCCTGGGATATCCGGTGCTACAGGCGGCAGATATCCTCATAT
>JALWSI010000217.1:0-11626 GCA_027080315.1 bacterium
GGCTGATAGACTACCTGCTCTCAAGAGAGACTGAAAAGAGACTGGCCTTTGCCGATTGCGCCCAGATTCCCCTGCATAAGGGGGTAGAGATGCCCAAGGAGCTGAAACCAATTGACAAGCTGAAGGTTATGCAGGTGAACTACGCCGAGGTGGCCAAGAAGATGGTGGCGATTCAGCCCTTTCTGAAGGCCTGGGCGGGAATGTAGGTGTCAAAGAAGGCGATTCTCTCACTCACCGTCCTTCTCTTGGTGGTGGCGGGACTGCTGCCGGTTCTCAGCATGCTGCTGAAGAGCATGGTGGTGAACTGCAGCTTCAGCTTAGAGGCCTACAAAGGAGTGCTAACCTCTTCACGCCAGTGGAAGCTCATGGGCAACAGCCTGAAACTGGCCTCTCTTGTGACAATGCTCACCGTGGTAGCGGGTGTGCCGACAGGACTGGTGCTTGAAAAGACCGACCTGCCGTTGCGCGGGTTGTTGATCCCCTTTTTTGTGGTTCCATTGCTTATTCCACCTTATATACTTGCCGTCTCCTGGGCCGATCTGCTGGGCAGAGATGGGCTGTTGGCCCACTCCTTTGGCTATTCCCCTGCCCTTACAAACCTGCTCTTTGGGCTTCCCGGCTGCGTCTTTGTGCTCTTCTCCATCTTTCTGCCCATTCCCATACTGCTCACCACGGCCTTTCTGCGCACCATAGATCCCGGACTGGAAGAGGCAGGACGCCTGGTAACCGGCTGGTGGGGGGTGATCAGGGGCATCACCCTGCCCTTGATCATGCCTGGCATACTCCTCTCTGCCATGCTGGTCTTTCTGCTCAGCTTCGGTGAGTTCAGCGTGCCTACCTTTCTCAGGTACCAGGTGTATCCGGTAGAGAGCTTCACCCAGTTCTCGGCCTTCTACAACTTCAAGGCAGCAACTGCATCTGCTCTGCCTCTGGCATTGGTTACCCTGCTGCTTCTGTTTGGAGAGACCTTTTTTCTTAAAAAGCACACCTACCAGCTAAGACCATCGCCTCATCACCAGGGTTCTTTGAGAATAGAGCTGAAAGGACATAAGCCCTGGGTGTTCGCCCTGATTACGGGGCTTGTTGCGGTGCTGGTGGTGGTTCCCATTGTGGTCCTGGTGCTGCAGTCGGGAGGGCTACAATGGTACCAAGAGGCCATGAGAAGGGCGGGGTTCAGCCTGGTGAGAAGCGTGATCTACGCTGCTATTGGCGCTACGCTGCTTACGGTTCTGGGCTTTTTGACAGGATACATCGTGCAGAGAAGGGCCTTAAGCTGCTGGCGTTATGTTGACTCTCTCACCCTATTTCTCTTTGCCCTGCCCAGCACCGTGGTAGGGATTGGCCTGGTGAGCCTGTGGAACACCCCTTGGACCAATCTGATCTACGGAACCCCGGTGATCATCATTATGGGATACTTAGCCAAGTACACGGCTCTCGCAAGCCGCATCTTAGTCACACAACTTGCGCAGGTGCCATTATCTTTGGAAGAGGCGGCGCAGATAGCAGGGGCAAAGTGGCCAAGGCGGATGCTCTTCATCATCACTCCCCTATCCCGCAAAGGGCTGGCGGTCTGCTGGGTGGTGGGGTATCTGTTTGCGCTTCGGGATACGGGAATAACCATGCTGGTTTATCCTCCCGGGCTTGAAACCCTGCCTGTGCGCATCTACACCTTGATGGCCAATGGTTCTCCCCAGCTTGTGGCTGCCCTGTGCATGATCATGATCTCTGTAACGGTGCTCCCCATGGCCCTCTGGCTGATCCCACAAAGAAAGGGTTTAGATGAAGGTTGTAGAGTTTAAGGCGGTCTCAAAGAGCTACAACGGAACAAGGGTGCTCAAAGATATAGACTTTCAGGTGGAGAAGGGAGAGCGCCTGATCCTTCTTGGTCCCTCCGGTTGTGGCAAGACCACAATCCTGCGGTTGATTGCGGGGTTCATAGCCCCTGACCAGGGCTCAATAGAGATTGGCGGCAGGGTGGTCTCAGAACCAGGCCGCATAGTGGTTCCTCCTGAAGAACGTAACCTTGGCATGGTGTTTCAAGATCTTGCCCTGTGGCCCCACCTGAGTGTTAAGGGCAACCTTG
Organism: bacterium; assembly: GCA_027080315.1. Classification (GTDB taxonomy): domain Bacteria; phylum Thermosulfidibacterota; class Thermosulfidibacteria; order Thermosulfidibacterales; family JALWSI01; genus JALWSI01. Next base: position 2,084 of record JALWSI010000217.1, read on the forward strand.
AGTTTGGGCTAAAGGCCAAAGGCTTTTCAAAGGCAGAGCGTGACCAACGCATAGAGAAGATGCTTGAGATGGTGGGCCTGAGAGAGTACGCCAACAGAAAGCCCGGTGAGCTTTCAGGGGGACAGCAGCAGAGGGTGGCCCTTGCAAGGGCCTTGGTGCTTGAACCAACGGTGATGCTCATGGATGAGCCACTCTCAAGCCTTGACACAGAGCTCAACATTCGCCTGCGCAGAGAGGTCATCGCCCTTCACAAAAGCCTTGGATTCACCATGATCTATGTGACCCACGACCGGGAAGAGGCCTTTGAGATAGCCACAAGGGTGATGGTGATGAGTGAAGGAGAGATCGTTAAGGTGGGGAGTGTAAAGGAAGTAAGGAACAGCCTTACTTCAATCTCTCCTCTAATTCCCTCATAGGCTTTATGAGAGGTGGCTGGTAGAGCAAATAGCTTGGCACGGGGTATCTCATTCCCCTCTCCTGGGTCTTCTCAAGGCCGTCCAAAAACGCTTGGCACTGATCTGCTGGTATTGTGAAGAACATCTCGCACTCGTCTGTTCCTGCAAGCATCCGCTCTCCCTTACCAGGATGAACAAGAGACGGTTTTCCTGTAAAATAAGGTTTTATTGCTGCAAGACAAGAGAGACCAAAGCCTGTGGTGTTTGACTCAACAAACTCCCCTGAGTGGTAGGCATAACCCGCAGCTAAACGGGCCATCTGAGCAGGTGTGCCGTAGATCACAACCACGTGGGGCTCTACTGGGGCCATCTCCAAAGGAAAGAAGGCCACTCCCCCAATCTCGCCTGGGGGTATCAGATCCAGGGATTCGGCAGCTCTTTTTGCAAGCTCAAGGCTCTCAAAGTAGCCCATATCCATAAAGAACCGGGCAAAGGCATCGGTCTCTTCCAGCTCTTTTAGACCCAAAGCCGCAAGGCACGGGGTGCAGTTTATCTCCTCTGCTGTGGCTCCCAACACCCTGCCCCAGCGTCTCGCCATGGTGGTCCACTGACAAAGAGAGATCTTTATTCCGTACTTTGAGGGTTTTGTTGCTTCCCATGGCAATTGCTCTCCGGGCTTAATAAGCGTAATCCCCAAAGGGTATGATTGAGGCCTAACCAGCTTACAGAGTCTTTCAGAAAACTCCTTGTAATCTATCACACATCCTCCCTAAACCCCACCAAGGCCTCAAGTGAGTCTTCAAGCTGCTCTCTTCTGCTTAAATAATCAAAATTCCGGTCTTCTCCGTTAGCGGCCATCTCCATCTCTTTTGCAATCTCCGATAGTTGAGCAAGCCCTAAATTGGCCAGCTGGCCCTTAAGGGTGTGAGAAACCACTCTTAGTCTCTCCATATCTCCACTCTCTAAGGCTGACCGGGCCTCTTGCAGGTTCTCACCAATAGAGGATGACGAGGTCTTAAGTATCTCTTCAATATCCTCTTCAGGTAGCTGGTAGAAAGAGCTAAGGTGTTCTTTCACAGTTTCAATATCCGCTTTTAGCCCTTTCTCCCCATCTTTTGGGGATTCCTTTTTAGGCTTGGTCTCTTCAACCGGCAAGGTTTTTTCACCCAAAAGCTCTGAAATAACCTTTCTCAGCTCCTGGAACTCAAAGGGCTTAGATATGTGGGCATCCATGCCGGCTTCTATGGAGCGCTGAACATCCTCAACAAAGGCATGGGCGGTCATGGCCACTATGGGAATGTGCCCACCTTCCAGCTTTTCCCTCAAAGAATCCAATATCTTTGCAACCTCAGGAAGCAAATCGGTCTCTTCCACCTTTCTCTTCTCTTCGCAGGCCCTTATGATCTTTGTAGTGGTTAGGCCATCCAAGATTGGCATTTGAATGTCCATTAACACAAGGTGAAAGTCTTGTTCTGAAAGCAGCTTCAGGGCCTCTAAACCGTTTGAGGCAATAGTGACAGTGTATCCTTCCTTCTCAAGAACCGTCCTTGCCAACAACTGGTTCATGGGCACGTCCTCTACAAGAAGAATACTCCCTGAGCCTTGAGAGGTAAGCTCATAGGCCTCTCCTGCCCTGCCTCTTACGAGTTCTCTGCCGAACACAACCGTTTCTAAGGTTTCAAGCACCGCGGTTTCTGTAATTGGCTTAGCAAGGCATCCTGCTGTCTTTTCTGATACCCCCCTATCCCGCCAAGGACACTGTGATATGTTCCATGTAGAAACAACTACCGCTGCATCTCCCTCTTTGACCTCTTTGCATTTAATCATAAGGTCTTCAGTGAGTATGCTATCATCAATTATGGCAACCAAAGTGGTATTGGCAGTGTGAGATGTTACAGCCTTTCCAATCTCTTTACACTCAATAGCCTCTTGAACCCTGATCCCCCAAGCCGAAATCATATCTCTCAAACAATTTCGGAACACTGGATTGTCTGACCCCACTATAACCTCAACCTCGTTGGCTATTGCTTTCCACCTATCTCTGTATGGATCAGATGAGCTCTCGTCTATTGTAAAGGGCAGGCTCACATAAAAGGTGGTTCCCTCGCCTCTTTTGCTCTCTACGCTGATTTTGCCTCCCATAAGATCCACGAATCTACTGGTTATGGTTAACCCCAACCCTGTACCACCAAATCTTCTGGTTACAGAGACATCCTCCTGAACAAAGGGCTTAAAGATCATCTCTAACTTATCTTCAGAGATCCCAACACCCGTGTCGGTTACTTTGAACATAAGCTCAACCTGGTTTTCTTGCTGAGAAACCTGGCGACAGGAGATTGATATGTAGCCTTTCTCAGTGAACTTTAACGAGTTGCTCACCAGATTTCTGAGTATCTGCCCCAGTTTTTGAGAGTCTCCTACAAGCAGATAAGGCGTGTTAACAGGCAAATGGTATAACAGCTCAATCTTCTTCTCTTTGACCTGATAGGCAAAGGATTGCACAAGATCCTCCATCAACCTGCGAAGGTTGAAAGGTACCTTCTCAACCCTCACTTCGTCGGCCTCAATCTTTGAGAGATCAAGCACATCGTTGATTAGAGATAACAGGGTTTTGGCTGAGCTGTGCAGGGCAGATGCATACTGGGCCTGCTCTTTGGTAAGCCCGGTTTCTGAGAGAAGCTGAATCATGCCTATTATGGCATTCAAAGGGGTCCTGATTTCATGGCTCATGTTGGCAAGAAATCTCGTCTTGGCTTCTGCTGCTCTTCTCAGATTCTCTTCAATCTCCTTCTGTTTAGAGATGTCAAAGGCCACCCATAATATCTCTTCTAACTGGTTTTTGTCATCCACTATAGGAGTAACGCTCCATGACAACCATATCTTCTTACCGTGAGCTGTTAGGTTCTCAAAAGTGTAGCTGCCAAAGGGAGCCCCTCCTCCCCGTAGGTATGAAAGAAACCTTTCCACGCTATCCTTGTGTTCTTCTTGAACAATTGCTTCAAAAATGGTTTTGCCCACCATCTCCTCTGGGGTGAATCCAAAGAGCTTAGCCCCAAAGGCGTTAATAAATAGAATCTTGCCCTTAGGATCGGTTCTAAGGATCACATTTGACGAGGTCTCTATTAAGGCGGTGGTCTTCCGCATCTCAATGAGTCTCTTTTTCTCAGTGAGGTCTTTTTCTATAGATGCGGCCACAATGTTTGCCACTGTTTTGTAGGCCTCTATCTCAAACTGGGAGAACTTTCTCTCATACTCAGACTGGTTGAAGGATATCACCCCCCAGAGAGATTCAAACACAATGATGGGAACCACAAGGGTGCTCTTTACTCCCCAATGTTCAAGCAAATCCCTTTCTCCCGGCAGGTGATTTGAGATAGAAGCCACGAAAGACTCTCTACTCTCCAGGGTTGCCTTTCTCTTCTGAAAAGAGGGCATATCCAGGTTCACCTCAAAACCCTCTTCTTTTTGGGGGTATTTTCCTTCCTTACTCCACCATTCTTCAACATTACCTTTAAGCTTTCTTTCTTTTTTCACCTCGTAGAGTCTTCTGATCACTATTAGGTCTAACCCTGCCACATTCCCCAGCGAGTCTAAGAGGTCTTTACACCCTTCTTTCCAGTTAGCTGAGGCAACTATCTTTGAAGAGGCCTGGCTCACCGCCTTTAATACAGCGTCTCTTTTTCTCAGGTCTTCTCTCATCTCACGTTCTTTGCTGATATCCTCAACAAGCCATATAACGCCTTTTTCAGGATCCTTAGGATCAATAAGGCGCCCTATGAGCTTTGCCCAGAAGGTTGAGCCGTCCTTTTTTCTGTATTCAGCTTCGGTGATTACTATCTGTTTGCCCTCTCTAATCATGGCGTAGATCTCTTGTCCGATTCTGTCTGATTCCTCTTGATTCACATAAAATTCCATACCCCTTCTTCCGAGCATCTCTTTAGGTGAGTTGTAGCCGAACATTTTGGCACCGGTCTTGTTGCAGCGAATAATTACTCTCTCCTTCATAAAGAAGATGCCAACTTCTGCGTTATCCAGTATCAGATTTAGCTCGTTGGCTTTCTCTTCAAGCTTCTGTCTTAACTCAACTTCTTTGGTGATATCCTGGTTTATGGCTACGAAATGAGTGATCTTATCTTCATCAAAGATAGGAGATATGGCAGCTCTCTCCCAATATAGTGTGCCATCTTTTCTCTTGTTGCAGATCTCTCCCTTCCAGGTCTTGCCTGACAAGATGGTGTTCCACATCTCTTCGTAAAAAGCCTGATCTTGTACCCCGGATTTGAGTATTCGGGGATTTTCTCCAATGGCCTCTTCGTAGGTGTATCCTGAGTTTTTTGTGAAAGCAGGGTTCACGTACTCTATGGTTCCCCTGGTATCGGTGATCACGATCGTGGCTTCGGAGCTTTCCACTGCCCTTGAAAGCTTTCTCACCTCTTCTCTAAGTGCCAGAGATTCTGAAAGGTTAGTAACGAATGCCACTCTTAGTGGACCTGAAGGGGTGTCAAGCAAAGAGGAGTTAAGGTGTGCAGGTATGGTGCTTCCATCCCTCCTTTTCAACAGCACATCCTTTTCTATGTGAGGAGAGGCAGAAGAAACTCTATGACAGTACCTTCTTAACCTCTCTGCATCTTCATCGCTCAAAAGCTGAAAGAAGGTTTTAGACAAGATCTCCTTCTCAGACATTCCCAGCATCTTTGCCAAAGCAGGGTTAGCAAATTTTATCTCCATGGTTATGGCATCTGAGATCCAGACACCTTGGTTAGTGGTGGCTATTATCTCTTGCGAGAGAAACTCAAACCCTCTGGCCTTCTTTTCAAGCTCAATATTCTGAAGGGCCTCCAACTTCATCTTCTGATTGTTGTAATAGGCTACCCCTAAAGACAGGGCGAGAATGAGGAAGAGCAGCATAAAAGCCAATGGTGGAACCCATATAGGGAAATTTGGAGAAGAAACTCTGGCTATTGTCAGAACCCCTATGTCATAGCTTCCAAGGGGGGAGAGCCATGCCGCAAACATTTCATTGTTATAAATGAAGGTGGTGTGCCCCTTTTTCCTTAGAGTAATCCATACCGTTTTAGGTAATCCAAGGCTCTTAACCTCTTCTGGAGGAAACTGTCTCGTTTTGTGCAGTTTTCTCTTGAGGGTTTGGGTGATGGGAACAAGAGAATAGAGAGTATTGAGAGAGAAGAAGACTCCATCCTGGTTCACCATGCAGCAAAGATAAGAGTTTCCAGTTTCTCCTTTGAAGAAAGAGGAAATTGATATGTCCCCTTGCTGAGAGAGTATGGCTCGTGGGGATAATCTGAACACCAACACTCCCAAAACGTCGCCACTTCTGCTTCTTATGCATCGGCTTAGATAGACCGCAAGTTTGCGGATAACAACGCCCTTGGCTATGTATAAAGCCTCTCCTTTTGAGAGAGCCTCCTTGAAATAGGGTCTGAAAGAGTAGTTTTTACCTATGATCTTAGGGTAGGTTGATGCCACACAATTTCCATATTTATCCAACAGGTAAACGTCTAATATGTCGCTATTGCTATACAAAGCCGCCTTGAATAACTTATTAAGATGACGAAGAGCGCTGTTCTGCTCTCCACTTGAGCTGACTGACAGAAGAGATATTACTTCTTCGTCACATGCTATGATGGTTAATTCACTCCTCAACGCTTCAAGGTTGCTGTTAACGAGAAAACTGGACTCTCTTGCAAAGTCTTCGGTTATTTTCAGGTGATACTTCAAGGTTTCTTGATAAGTAATGTAAGAAACAATGGCTCCCAGCATAGCAACCAGAAGGATCACTAAAAGGGTCTTTCTAAAAGGAACCTTCAGACCCTCGTTATTTTTAACAGGGGTCTCCTCTGTAAACACCCTCTCTTCTCCTATAGTTCTTAATATCTTCTCCATTCTCTTTTATACTAGTAGCCCAGAATAAAGGGCATAACGCCTTTTTCCCTAACCCCTTGTTTGAACCACCTTATACAGGTAAGCTTTTCTTTTTTCAAACCCTTGTTTGCTTGCCCTCATACGCATTGTAGCATAGTTACGCTTTACCCGGGCATTCCCCTAAAGTAAAAGCTGAGAAAAAGGAGCTGAGCAGGAGGATAAAATGATCAGGGAAGAGGCTATGGCATTGTTGAAGAAGCACGTTAAGAACAAGAACCTGCGCAAGCACTGCATAGCAGTGGAGGCGGTGATGAGGAGGCTTGCAGCCAGGTTTGGAGAAGACAAAGAGCTATGGGGGCTTGCAGGGCTCTTGCACGATCTGGACTATGACGAGACCGCAAAAGATATGGCAAGACACGGGTATCGCTCGGTTGAGATGCTAAAAGATACCGATCTGCCAGAAGAGGTGCTTCACGCCATACTGGCCCATCCCGGGCATGTGGAAAGAGAAAGCCTAATGGACAAGGCCCTTTACTGCTCCGACCCCGTAACGGGACTCATAGTGGCCGCCGCTCTCATTCACCCATCAAAGAGCCTGGGGCCCATAGATGTCCGCTTTTTGATGAACCGATTTAAAGAGAAGCACTTTGCCAAAGGGGCAAACCGGCAGCAGATAGCAGCCTGCAGCGAGCTGGGCATGGACTTAGAGGAGTTCTTGGGAGTCTCTTTGGAGGCCATGAAGGGAATCTCAAAAGAGCTTGCTCTGTAGGCTTATTACGCTTACTCCCTCTGTTTCCCCTCTTTAGAAAGAGGTTTGCGCCGTGCGGGACGGGGTCTTCTGCGCCTTCTTGTTAGGGCAGCAGGATCCCTATTGTTTTCCTCTTTTGCGTAAACCCTTCTCCAGGCGTGAAAGGTTCTTCGGTGATCAGGCATGGTCAGAGTGAGAATGTCAAAAAATTGAAGCGAGGGAAGAAACTCATCCCTTCTCATAAACCTCCTCGCCCCTCGCCTCTCTGGACCCCTAAGCAGCCTCCACTGCCCCGAGAGCAGCTCAACGGTCTTGGCCCTAAGAGCCACCTGAAGGGTGAGCTGTTTGTTAAACTCCATAACCAGCTCCCGAGCCTTTAGTATCACCTCTCCCAGTTGAGTCTGTCTATTGAACTCAACCCTGCGCTTAAGCTCTGGGAAAAGCAGAGAGGCAATAAAAAAGGAAGGGTCTTCCCATCTTCCCCTCTCAACATTGTGGTCCACTTTCTCTAAGAGATCCCACAAAAGCCCCTGCTGTCGCTCAGAGTAGCCTCCAATAAGGGGTAGGATATGTTTGAGAATCCCCATCTCCATTAAGGTCTTGAAGTATCTTTGGCTCACCCCTTGCTGGAATATCTGTAGAAACTCCTCCCTTATCCTGTCTTTTGAGGCGTTTTCTATGGCCTTTGCATGGTTCAGCCCTGCCTCCCAGGTTTCAGGGTGTATGGAGAAACCAAGTCTGTGGGCAAACTCAACGGCCCTTAACATACGGACAGGGTCTTCAAGAAACCTGACATTGGGATCCCCTATGGTCCTTATTACCCCTTCTTTAAGGTCTTTTAGCCCTCCAACATAGTCTATAACGGTGAAGTCTGCAGGATTGTAGAACAACGCGTTTATGGTGAAGTCTCTTCTTATTGCGTCCTCCTCTGGGGTTCCAAAGGAGTTGTTCATTATTCTTGCAGCCTCCTTATCGTCCTGCAGGTCAAGCTGCTCAATCTCCTCCTTGGAAACTCCTCTTCTGAAGGTGGCTACCTCAATGATCTTCTGGCCTTTGAAGTAGATGTGGGCAAGGCGAAACCTTTTGCCTATTATGCGGCAGTTTCTGAACAGGGCCTTGATCTCGTTGGGCTTGGCCGTGGTGCCTACGTCAAAGTCCTTTGGGGTTCTCTTTAAGAGCAGGTCACGCACGCAACCTCCCACCAAGTACGAGACATAGCCATGACTTGAGAGGCGACGGGTTATCTTGAGGGCATCGGGGTCAATATTTTTTCTAGAGACGCAGTGTTGATCCCTGGGAATAACAATGGGAGGCTTATTCATACCAAGGCTATCAGTTCACAAAGAGCTTCTTATACTGGTCTATATTCTCAAGTATGGTTCCGAGCCCCATAACAACGCTTAAAAGAGGTTCTCGGGGTATGGTGACCTCAATGTTCAGTCTCTGCTCTATGAGCTCGCCAAGGCCGGTTAAAAGGGCTCCGCCTCCGGTGAGGGTCAATCCCCTTTCGGCAATGTCTCTGATCAACTCGGGGCTACACTTATCAAGGGTGGCCCTTATTGCGTTGAGCATCGCGTCAACCGGTTCTTTTATGGCCTCTACAATCTCCTTCTGTGTGATGGTTATCTCTTCCAGCCTTCCGGAATAGAGGTCAAGCCCGTTAACCGTGGTGTTTATAACAGCAGAATCTTCTGAGGGATACGCCGCACCTATCTCCATCTTGATCCTCTCCGCGTCTATGAGCCCTATGCCAACACCATGCTTCTGCCGAATGTAGTCGGCTATGGCCTGGTCTATCTTGTCTCCCCCTGCTCTAACTGACTCTTTGTGGGCTATGGCTCCCATAGATATGATAGCAACCTCTGTGGTGCCCCCACCCACGTCAACCACCATCATGCCCCTGCTGTCGTCAACGGGAAGTCCGCATCCTATGGCTGCAGCCATGGGCTCTTCAACGAGGTCCACGCTTCTTGCTCCGCACATGTGGGCCGTTTCAATCACCGCCTTCTTCTCCACATTGGTGATTCCAGAAGAGATCCCTACAAGAAACCTGGGACCAACGATCTGTCTCTGGGCCATCACCATACGGGAAAAGGTTTTGAGCATAAGACAGGTGGTTTCAGAGTCGGTTATCACCCCATCCTTCAGGGGACGGGCCACCTCCATATCTCCCCCGGTTCTCCCCCAAAGCTCCTTGGCCCTTTGGCCAACCAGCACCTCTTTCTTGTTTTTATCATAGGCAACATACGAGGGTTCATTAAGCACCACCCCCTCGCCCAGAAGATAGAAGAGCACATTGGCTGTTCCCAGGTCTATGGCAATGCTCTGCCCCAGTCCTTTAGGCGACAGCTTTTTGAATATACCCTTAAGCGAAAACCCCATTTTTCTACCTGAAAGAGAAGAGTTTTGACGAAGAGGTGAAGGCCTTGGTCACCTTGGCTATTATCTCCTCAACACTTCTCACCTCTATGGGATAGGTGAAGCCATCAACCTCAATGGTGGCATTTAGTACCTTAC
>JALWSI010000217.1:11636-12028 GCA_027080315.1 bacterium
TATTTTTCTTCCTTAAAGAGTTGACTCTTGTAGGGGGTGGGTGAGCCTTGCGCCCTCTGGGTTTGACTTTCGCACCTTACCTTCCCTTTTGGGCTGAAGTCTCTCGGTGGCCCGTTTAACCGTGCTTAGATAACTATCAACCATATCGGGCTCCAGCCCCGTCTTCATCATTAAAAAGCCCTTGGCTCGCACAGGCCACACCTTAATTCCGTCCTCGTACTCAGAGAGGTACTTGCCCAACTCGGCAACAAACCTGTTTCCTGCAACTATTCCGTGGCGTTTGTCCAGCTGGGTGAGGTCCTTTATCTTGCACACAACAAAAAGAATGGATTCACCCTCTTTCCAGGAGTCTTTGAGGCTCTGGGCAAGCTCCTCCTCAAGCTCTTCTAAAG
>JALWSI010000218.1 GCA_027080315.1 bacterium
CTATTCCGCTGCGGCCTTCGGCCTTGCTCCATAGCGGCAAGTGACCCTATGCGTTATGAACTAGAAAAAGGAGATATAACATGGTGCATATTCCAGTCAAAATCCAATCCCCACCTGATCCAGTGAAACTCCCCACCTTGTTTGCTCCTCTGGCTATGGTTTGTTTCTTCTCACCTCCTTGTTGATTACGTTGTCCTGCCCTCAGCGGTGGGTTTGGGCTGAAGTTGAAAGCCTTGACAAGCTGGGTAGGGTTCAGCAGATAAGAAGGAGGGTGATTCTGTTCACTCTGAACCGGTAAGCTGGAGGTGAAAATGAGAGGTTTAAAGATAATTATTGTGTTTTTTGCTTTTATGTTGGCCTTACCCATTGCATCTTATGGATCTGTTATCTTCCCATCTTCCTGGGAAGATAATGTGACAATAGAGGACACTGGTAAGAAGTTAGAGGCCTTTGAGAACAAGTATCTAACCCTTCTAAACTCTCAAAAACCAGATTTAGGACTCTATCTTGTTACCGCTTATGAAAAAGACTTTGAGAGCGGAGAGAATAAGTACAACTACGGAATTGAGTGGAGACTTTTTGACGAGGGATGGTGGCAATCTAAAAGAGAGAAGATGAAGAAGATCTTAGAGACAAAGTTAGAGTTTCTACAGCTAAAGAGAAGTAATTTTCTAAAAAAGATCGTGCTCATGCGTCAGCACATTCATTTTGCCCATAACCGCCTTCTGTTTGAAAAGGCTTTATCAAGATCTAAGCTCTTAGAAAAGGTATTACAGAGGAGAAGAAAGGCACTTAAATCTGGCTTTGCTACAAGGGTAGATGTGAAGCATTTAGAGACAGAACTTGAGATAGCAAACCAAGAAATAGAGTATCTAAAAACGGTTCCTAAGGAAGGGTTTACTTCGTATGAACTTAGCATCTTGAATAAGATAGAGTATGCGCCTTTAAAGCCATTGAACTCCTTGGTTAGCTTAGCAATAGAGAATAAACCCGACCTTAAGATTCAGGATGTTATGACTAAAAGGGCAGATTTTTTCCCATCATGGACTGATGATTTAGACGTAACACTATACGTCAAAAGGAGAAATGAGTTCTATGAGAGTCAGAGATGGTGTTATGGGGTAAAGGTAGCCATTCCTCTCTATTATAATGGTAAAAGAAGCAGGATTATAGAATTGCAAAAGTTGCTCTATGTAGATCAAAAGAACTTGATAAAGAGGCAGCTTAATGAAGAGCTTGCCATTAGGGTAGGAAGGTTTAAGAAGGCTCAATTTGAGGTTAAAAGAAGCCAGAGTCTTTATAGCTTAGCTAAGCTTGAGCTTGAAGATGCTATCAAAAAAAGTAGATTACCCATACAGAACCTAAAGACCGAACCTTTGAGAAGTGTTGAGAGCTTGAGGTTGAAGGAGATTGATGCCAGATACAATGTGCTTGAGAATAGACTTAGAGCGTATCTTTACCTCTTAGATCTTTTAGAAGTTTGCGGCGTTAGTGATCCACAAAGTGTAATCCAGTAGCGATGTTGTCGGGCCCATTGGGTGGGGCAAAGCTGGCATCTTGGGGGATATAAACTACCCCTTTCCAGTGGTGCTCTGCTGGTATGTTGAAGATGACGTCTTGTAGTGCATTATGATGCGGATAGCCGCCGTGGAAGTTGACGTCCACCTGAGAGTATAGGTGTCTGATCCCGTTGTAGGCTGAGCTCCACTGGATTGTGACATGCCTTATGTTCTTCACCCTTGCGCTCTCAAGCTGGCAGAGAAAAGAACGCGCCAATCGGAGATACCCGTTTCCCCCTTTTCCCTTGTTCCAGGCACCGTCTATCTTTATGTACCTGCCATTCACCTTATATACGGTGTCTAAGTTCAGGGGATGCCTGCCGGCGTTCCTTAGGTCAATGTTATCAAGGTCCACATAGGCTGCCTGGTTTATGAGAATAAGGTCTGTCTTGTCATCTGGCAGAAGGTTCTCGTAGGTGTGTGGAGGTGGCTCCTCATTGCCTCTGGGCTTGTACTCTATGCTGAGATTTCTGATACTTACGTGGTTCACCCTTTTTAAGAGAAAGACCTCTGTCTTATCCTTGGGGAAGTCAAAGAAGATAGCCCTGTCAAGCAGTACCTGCCCCTCTTTCTCTAAGTTTATAACCTCAAAGACCTCTTGCCTTATGTAGGGGTATCTCTTCTTCCATCTAAGGCTTCCTATCCTGTTCAGAAAGTTCTCGTCGTTTGGTCTTCTCAAAAGCAGAATGTCTCTTACCTTCACCTCTTCTTTTAGCCGTATAGAGACCTCTCCCTTCTGGGCGTCTTGAGCCAATCCAAAGAGTTTCTCTCTTTCACCCTTCACCGCAATCAGCGCCTCCATGGGCTTGTAGGCCATGATCTTTGTGTTTGATCCTTCCAAGGTGATGTGATCCCTCTTTATAAAAATGGGGGCATCTATGGTTATTGATTTAGAGGGTAGCCTAATAACAGCCCCTTTTGGGGCTTTCGTAATGGCCTCGTTTATGGCCTCGGCCCAGTTGCTATCTTCTGGGTTAGACAGCATTATCACCTCCGTCTTGTTGGGAGGGGCGAACACCCTGATGTCGGGAAAACTCACCACCCTTTCTGATAAGACGAGGACGAAGATGAACGCCAAGGTTACTACGAACATAGCAAAGTTAGGCATTATTCCAGAGAGAGGATGTTTTGGTCTTCTCCACCATGCAGAGGCGTCCTGTTCTGTTCCCCCCTTCTTCCACTTTTGGTGGGGTAGGTGGAAGTTCACCCATATCTTAACAAGCGCTCCCATCCATTGGTTGTATAGCATTAAAGGGACGGTTCTGTAGCTTATAGGGTGCCCTCCTAAGCCTATGACGGTTGATTGCAGGGTTCTAACCATAAGGACCCATGCCAGATAGATGGGCATGTAAACCGGGTGCACCGCGATGCTCAGGATGATGGCAGAGGTTATTCCCACTAAGGCAGACCACATGGAGATCTTTTGATCCAGAATGGCGAGCCAGACAAACCATCCGCCTACCTTATCAGGGCCAAGGTCCAAAGCCCTTCTCGTGTTTCTTAAGGTGTTTCCATACCATCTAAAGAGTAGCTGTAGGCTAACCTTTATGAAGTTCTCGTCTCTGCTTTCCATGGCGTAGCAGATGCTGTCGGGGATGTAGAGCATATCCCAGCCTTCCTTCAGCATCTGGAACCATGTGCTCTTGTCGTCTCCCATGAGAAAGCGGAACACCCCGAAGGTGGGGGTACTTAGGTAGTCCTTTTCAACCTTCTCTATGAACTCTTCTTTCACTATTGCTACGGTGCGAAAAGCAGAGAACCTGCCTGTTAAGGTGAGAACCCTTTTTGACAAAGAGTGGGAGCCGAAGAGTATGTGTCTCTGTCCGAACTTCATGTTGAACCAGTCTTTGTACCATCTTGACGAAGAGCTTATGTAGGCCACTTCGTTGGTGGTTACCGCCCCCAGGTTGGGAAAGGCCGTGAAGAAGGCAAGCACCTTCTCTAAGGTATGTGGTTCTAACACAGAGTCTCCGTCCATGAGAACAGTGACACTGTTGTAGTCCTCTTCATGCTTGAAGAACCTTCTGGAGACCGCTCTCAGAGCGTCTCCCATAGCCACTCTCTTTCCCTCGTGCTGCCTCTGCATAACCAATTCCACCTTTTGGGATACTGGATGGCTCTTGAACATAGAGGCAAAGAGGTGGTCTTCTTCATCAGAGGCTGTGGCAACAACCAAGGTGGCGTCGCAGGGAAGCCTTGAAAGCTCTGATAACAAAGACTGCAGCATCTCTACGGTTATCCATGGTTTTTCCATGTAAGATGGGATGACAAAGTATATTCTTTGAGGCCTCAGTTCCTTCTTTTTTTCCCAGGTTTTGTATGCAAGCTCCCTCATCTTTGGATAGGTGAAGAAGTGATAGATGACGGATCTTACGTAATTGGAGGCAAGCCAGAGGTATCGGTAGGCTGTGAACACCCCTACTGCTATTATGTGTTCGTTCTTTATGTAGTAGAAGTAAGGCCAAAATATGAAAGCGATGCCAAAGGCTATTCCTATGTAGAAGAGTCCCGGTCCTAAAAGGGACAGGGTTCCTTCCCTTAAGCCAAACTTCTTAAAATACACTCTTCAGCCTTGAGAGAACTTCGTTCTTGAACCACACAACAACCCTTGAGTTTACTGGAAGCCCGGGATCTTTCAAAAAGTCTATCTTAACAATGGTTCCCTCTGTGCCAAATTCCTGGGTAGGGTATCCGATAACCGATATCCTTCCATCATAGGTTTTGCCGGTGACAGGAGAGTATATCTTTACAGGCTCTTTTGCGGCTATCTTCGTTAATTCCCAGTTGGGAATATGGCAAAGGACGAAGAGGGGTTCTTTCTCCATCACAATCACTATGTCCCTTTCGTGGACAACTGAACCTTCAGGAAGCTTTATCTGTTTAACCCAACCACTGGTAGGGGCAACAACTTTTAGTCCCTTTATCTGGTCCTCTATCTCTCTCATCTCTGCCTTTAGCTGGCTTATCTTAATTGCTAATTCTGGCTTGCGAGAGGGACTATTTGCAGCCGATGCCTTGGCTTCTGCGAGCCTCAGTTTTAATCTAATTAGATTTGCCTCTACGAACCTGAAATCCTTTATTGATATAACATGCTCATCAAACAATTTCTTAGCCTTTTTATATTCTTGAATCTGATATTTATACAGCTCTTCTAAGGTCTTTATAACGGCGTCCTTGTTAGCATATTGATGTTTATTTTCTTCTTCTAATATATTTATCTGATTTTTAATCATACTTAGACGATACAGAAGATGTGGGTTGTCTATCTCAAATAATACAGAACCACCATTGACATATTTGCCGATATTTGTGTGTATCTTAGCAACAACACCTTCTTCTTTAGAGCTTATATCTATTCTGTCTCCATGCACTATACCGTAGGTTTTAAAGATAAATATAGAGTTATACGCAATGAAGGCGAGTACTATGGATATAACGATACCCCCAAAGACCAACCAGAATAACATGTGTCTTTTGAAGCTTCTATAAAGATTTGCTTCCTCTTCTTCAGCTAAGATGAGACTCTCTCCAATTGGAGTGTCAATAGATGGAAGATTAAGGGTAGCAATAACCGTTTCTATATCGTCTAATCTACCCTCTATTGCAAACTCTATATACTGCCTTATGGCTCGTCTCTTCTTTGGTGTTAGTTCTTCAAACTCAAAACCTACTTCTCCCTCTGCTACTCTTCTACAAACCATATCAACTGGAATTATCACAGAGGCTTCTTTGAAGGGCAGTATGAGATTAGCACTAACTCTCTCACCAATATCCCATCTATCTCCGTTAGATTCAATGCCAATTCCAATTACAGAAAAATCCTTTGCTTTATAGGTTTTGTCTTCTATCTGAACGGCTACTGGGAGAGCAACTCTTTGTGCTCTTCTCTTTAGATTAGGTTCTTTCTCTATCACTTATAAACTCCTTACATCTCTTTTTATCTCTCGCATTCATTTCCCACCTACCTTGGTTAAAGAGAGGATACCTTACTCCTACTCTCCTTAAGGCAACCTTCAATTCTGTCAAGATCTTAGCCTTCTCCCCAGCTCTCCCCCTTTTCCCAAAATGGCCTCTCTTCTCCTGCCGCTTTTTGATGTGCCTTTCTCTTTTAGCCTTCTGTTATCCTCCCTTCACCCCTGCACCTTAGTCTCTTCTTCCCCCAAGGTTTCTCATTCTACCATACTTGGATGAGGTGTTCCACTCAGGGCATAAGATATTCCCTTGGCCTTTTGCATCAATGGAACTTTCCATTGACAGATGGCAGTGGTAGCCTATCTCAATAGGTAAGAGATATGCTTTGAGGGAAAGGAGGACTGCTCGTGAAAAGAGGGATGTTTATTGGCTTGTTGGTGGTTCTTTTTGTTGGTGTTGGGTTGTCGTTCTCCCTTGCTGGTGAAAGATACATCCTAGCTCAGGGCTCCAGGTTGTGTGATGATAGCGGCAGGTTCTGCTTTGATGGCTATATAAGCAGATATGCCCAGCGGCAGATTGTGATTGAGATAAAGGGAAGGGTTGCAAAGGGCTGTGATCCTGGAAAGGTTATCTTTATCCTTGTAGGGGAGAACAAGGGCGGGGCTAAGTTCCGCAAAGAGGTGGCAGTTGATATCAAAGGCAGCTATGGAGAGATCATTGATAAGAAGGTAGGCATTGGCCGGGGCATCTCTGCTGATTGGAGGGTGGAGAAGGTGGTGTATATTCCTAAGGGGGAATAGAGATGCTTATTGAGGTTGTTTGGGAGTGAAGTATGAATCTGGAGAGTGTATTGAGAAGGTTGAGAGAGCTGAAACCGTGGCTTAGGGATCGCTATAAGGTGGTAGAGATAGAGCTTTTTGGTTCTTTGGTTCGGGGAGATCATAGGAAAGAGAGTGATATAGATGTTCTGGTAGAGTTTGAAGAAGGAGCTGATCTCTTTGATCTGGTGGGATTGGGGTTGTACTTAGAAGAGGAGTTTGGCTGTTCTGTAGATGTGGTGCCGAAAAGGGTGCTGAGGAAGGAGTTAAGAGAGTCTGTTCTGAGTCAATCAGTAGCCGTATGAGGGACTATAGACATATTATCGCTGCTATGAGGAGCATTGAGCTGTTTATTAAAGAAAGACATGGACTTTGATGCCTTTGAGTCAGACGATAAAACCTCCAGTGCGGTCATAAGGAAGCTGGAGATTATCGGAGAGGCCGTAAAAAAGATCCCAGATGATGTGCGTCAGAAGTGTCCTTCAATTCCCTGGAAAGAGATGGCTGGCATGAGAGATAAATTGATACATTTCTATTTTGGTGTTGATAATAGATTGGTATGGAGGGCAATCACAGAGAGAGTGCCTCTCATCAGGCGAGAGATTGAGCTGATACTTCGGAAAGAGAGCTAAATATACTTTCGCTTATCTTCTTTTGAGCTTTGCTATGCGGCTCTTGGCCTTTTTGGCGTAAGGCGATTTTGGAAATTTTTTTATCAGCTTTCTCCACAGCAACTCTGCTGTCTTTGCATCACCGAGTCTGTAAAAGGCTTCTCCCTCTTTGTAGAGGGCTGGAGGAACCTTGGGGCTCTTGGGATAGAGGCTTGGCACCTTGTCGTAGGCCAGTATGGCCTCCTTATACTTGCCCATGGCAAAGAGGCTCTCTCCCATCCAGAACTGGGCATTCCCCGCCAAGGTCTCTTTGGGATACAAGGTGACATACTGGCTGAACCCATGGTAGGCATCCTGGTATCTTCTTGCCCTGAATGCGTTGAGAGAATTTTTGTAAAGGGTGTCTGGGGGAGGGGCCTCTTGTACCACCCGAGTTTCAATCTTTGGCTTCTGGCTCTTGGCTTTCTTTAGTTGCTGCTTCAGCTGCTGTTGTTGCTCCTCAAGTTCTGCTATCTGGCTCTTTAACTCTCTGATACTGCGATTACAGCGCTCTATGCCGTCGTTGAGCCGAGCGTCAGTCTCTGTCATCTCAAGGCGTTTTGCCTCGCTGTCTGCAAGGCGGCGCCTCAGCTCCTTGTTGGTCTCTTCCAAGGAGCTGAGGCGCGCTTCCATGTCGTCTTGTCTCTTTTGAAGGGCGGCTATGGACTGAGAGAGCTGTTGGGAGAGCTCTCTTGCCATGACCTCTTGTTTTGTCTCTACTCTCTGCACATCACTGGTGGTGACGCACCCCTCAATCCCCATGAGGGTTACACCCACAACGCAGCAAAGAAGAGAGAGTAGAACCCTTCTCATCTCACTTCTTTATAGCCTCTAAGTGGTCTCTTCTGTTCTGGGCCCAGCAGGCTTCATTGTGCTCGGTGCAAAGTGGACGCTCTTCCCCGTAGCTCACCGTTGAGATGCGCTCGGCGTCTATTCCCCTGCTAACCAGATAGACCTTGGCGGCATTGGCTCTCTTTTCGCCAAGTGCCATGTTGTACTGGGTTGAGCCTCTCTCATCGCAGTGTCCTTCTATAAGAAGCTTCTCGCAGGGGTGGTCCTGAAGATACTCTACCCACGCCTCTAAGATGGACTTCGCTGCGGGGGTGAGCTCGTAGCTGTCAAAGGCAAAGTGGATATCCTTTGTGAGCACCCCAGGAGCGGGTACCACTTCTCCCCCCGTGGCTCCTGCTTTGGCACTTGGCACAGGACAAGGACCGGGTCCCGTACATGTTCCCAACTGTGAACAGCAACCTGCCATCACAATACCTGCCACCACAACCAACGATACCAGCATTCCCCTCATGATCTAACCTCCTCCTTTCAATGTGGATATTTACTCGCCAATGATCACTATGTGATCCCTTCTGTTTTTGGCCCAGCACTCCTCTGTGTGCTCGGTGCAGAGAGGCTTCTCTTCTCCGTAGCTGACGGTGTCTATGCGTGATGGGTCTATGCCCAGATAGCCAAGGTACTCTTTGGCTGCGTTGGCCCTCTTCTCGCCAAGGGCAAGGTTGTATCTGGTTGAGCCCCTCTCGTCACAGTTCCCTTCAATGCGGATAGAGAGATTTGGATGCTGATGCAGATACTCTGCTACCGCTCCCAGTATCTCTTTGGCCTCTTCGCTTAGTGTGTAGCTATCAAAGGCGAAATGGATGTCTTTGTGCACCAGTTCCATTAGGCGCTGCAGCTCTTCGGCCTTTGCCTCGGCCTCTTTGGCCTTCTGGGCTTCAAGCCTGCGTCTCTCTGCTTCCATACGCTGGCGTTCAAGCTCTTCCTGTGAGAGCTGGTAGGGGGTCTTCCCTGTTGTGGGGGCTTCCACCACCTTTGCCTCAGACTTCTGAGGCTTGGGAGCCACTTGCATTCCCTGTTTCTCGCCGGCCTTCACATACCCAGGAATCTGCTTCTTGGCAGGGCAGGTTCCCGTAGTGCACTCACAAGATACCATGAAGAGCCCTGCCAATACCAACACCGCAGCCATAGCCACACGTTTCATATCTCTCCTCCTCCGCGCTATACTTTTGATTTTCAATTACTGAAGCGATCTCCAACAGGGATCGCTTCCATTCAGTCTCCTCACCTTCACAATACCGTTGCCGTCCTCAGTGGTCAAATATAGAGTTCGTCGTGGGCCCTCTCCCTTAAAGAACATAAGATATCTCCCGTTGGGTGACCAGCAAGGGTCTTCGCCTTCTACAACCACCTTGCTGTTTCCGCTCTTCATATCAAGCACGTGGATAAGAATTTTTCCCCCTTCCACCGAAACATAGGCCAGTTTGTCTCCTTTTGGAGACCAGGCCGGTGAGACCTCATAGGGTCCAAAGGTGAGCCTCGTCTGTTCACTTCCGTCTGGATTCATGATGTAGATGTGGGGGGCTCCGCTTCGTCTTGACACAAAGGCGATTTTGCGACCATCGGGAGACCAAGCTGGAGAGGTGTCTATCGCTGGGTTTCTTGTGATTCTTTTGGTGTATCCAGTTATCAAGTCCTTTATATAGATGTCGCTGTTTCCGTTTAGAGAGTAGCTGAAGGCCAGCTGCGTGCCGTCTGGAGACCAGGACGGAGAGATCTCTGCACCCTTTTTCTTAGAGAGCACCTTCACCCGTCCTGTGGCCACCTCTAAAAGATAGAGATCCGCCTCTCCCCGTTTGAAAGAGGTGTAGGCTATCCATCTGCCGTCAGGTGACCATGATGGGCACAGGTTTATTGAGTTGTCGTGGGTTAAAAGCTGGAAGGAAGAACCATCGGGAGAGATTATCCCTATCTCTTTTATTCCTGGCCTGGTTCTCACAGAGAGAGCCACAGAGCTATAAAATATGCCTTCTTCTCCTGTGAAGGCTGTGAAGATATCGTCTGCCAGCCTCATGCCCACCAGATCTTTTGCTTCTCTCTTTATTGAATACTTTCTGGCCAGAATCTCTTTGCCCTCAACAACATCAAACACCCTTGCAGAGAGGGAGAACTTTCCGTTTCTGGTTCCTCCGTGGGCTACCACCAAGATCTCTGCTCCAATGAAACGCCAGTCTTTAAAGTTGCCGTTCTCAAATCTGTTGGTGATGAAGGTCTTGGGGTCTATGATCTTAAATAGACCGTAGAGCTCAAGGTCTTTCTTGGTTACCTCTTGAACCCTTTTGGTGTCCGGATCCCCCTTCATGAGAAGGGCAACAGAGACCAGCTTGCCCCCTGGCGAGGTGACATCAATGTAAACCTTGCCGTATCCTTGTGCAGAAAACAGCGTTGCTACCAGTATGGTCAATATCAGACCAAAGAGCTTTCCATTTATATTCCTCATCTTCCCTCCTTTTTAAGGTCTGAACCTTATGCCTACTTCCATCTCGTCTCCTGGGTAATCCTTGGGTAAGGGGGCAAAGGGAGCCGCCTTTCTAACCGCCCTTAAGACTGACCTGTCGAAAAAGACATTTCCCGAGGTGGTTTCAAGCTCCACCTTCTTCAGGCTACCATCCTTTTCTATGGTTATGGTCACAATGGCCTCTAACTTTGCTTGCTCATCCACCTCTGGGGGAAGCACCCACGCGTCTCTAACCTTTTGGGATATGGAATTATAGTAGCTCTGAAACCTAGTTTCAACTGCGCGAGGGTTCACTGCGGTTCCTCTCATGCGACCGGGTTTAACCTGTCCTACCTCTTTTGAGATCTTAGCCAAAGCCTTTGCTATCTGGGCGTCGGGAGCAGGCTCTTGTTGTTTCTTTTGTTTCTTTACAGGCTTCTTTTTTACTACCTTCTTCTTTCTATTCTTTGTAGCTTTTTTCGCCTTCTTTTTAGTACTCTTCTTTTCTACCTTCTTCTTTTTGGTCTTTTCTCTCTTTTTTGCAGGCTTCTTAGCCGCCTTCTTTTTGGGAGGCACTTTCTTCTTCTCTTTGGGTAGTTTCCAGGCGGTTTTGCTCTTCTTTTCAGGAGGAGGGCTGCTCTTCTTAACCTCTTTTTTTACCTGTGCTCGCCTTTTTGGGGGTACGGTTTTGGTCTTCTGGCTCTTCTGCTGCACCACCTGAGGACCTAATAGGGCCACGGTGTAGGTGGGAATAAATATTCTCTTAGGCTTGTAGTATCGTTGCCAGAGTAGCACCCCTCCCACTAAGGATGCGTGTAACAGTACAGATACCAGAAAGGCTGCTATCCACGACGAAGGGGATATCCCTGAAGAGCCGTAACCCTCTTCTCGTATCACTTGTTAAGGCCCTTCCTCTCTTGCTCTAAGGTCAGAGGGAGGCATGAGTCTCACCTCTTCTTGCGGCTGTATGGTCTGCTTCTTCTGCTCTTTTTCTGGAATGCTGCTTCGGGCTTTGTAACCAGTCCCACCTTCTTGAAACCTGCTGCCTTCACGGCCCCGAGCACCCTTATTACGTTTTTGTAGGCGGTATCTCCGTCTCCCCTTATGGCAACTTGTCGGTCGGGCATTATGGAGTAGAGCGCCTTCAGCTTTGGCCCCAGGTCTTTTAGCTGGTAGGCATGCCGGTTTAAAAATATGGAGCCGTCTCTCAGCACCGTTATCACTATGGGTTCCTTCTTGCTACGCAGGGGTGCTGCGGTTGTGTGGGGCAGCTCAACCTTAACACCGTGGATAAGCATAGGGGTGGTCACCATGAAGATGATGAGGAGCACCAGCATCACATCAACCAAGGGGGTGACGTTTATCTGTGACACCATGCCCCGATTATTCCTCATAGGTTCCTTCCAGCATGTTCATGAATTCAAAGGCGTGGGCCCTCAGCCCGTCTTCCATTCTCTCAACCTTTGCCAGAAAGTGGTTGTAGGCCACCACTGCAGGAACCGCCACTGCTATGCCTAAGGCTGTGGTGATGAGGGCCTCTGATATACCCGGAGCCACCACCGCCAAACTGGCAGATCCTTTAACCCCTATCTGATGGAATGCCCGCATTATTCCCCATACGGTTCCAAAGAGCCCTATGAAGGGGGCGGTGTTGCCAACTGTGGCCAGAAATCCCAGCCACGAGTGGAGTCTGCCCCGATTCAAGAGGATCACCTCCTCAACCACCCGTTCCCAAACCATGGCACGTTGGGATGAA
>JALWSI010000219.1 GCA_027080315.1 bacterium
GATAATAAGCCATGATGTTTTCAACGAGCGGTCGGGCACAGTCATCGCCATGGCCATAACCAGTAAGCCTCAGAAGGCCGGCTATCCATTAACCCTACCGCTGGAGGATGTGGGTCTTCCTAAACCCTCGTGGGTGAAGATAAGTCAGGTGAGAACCCTTTCGGTTGAAAGAATAGGTGGTCTCTTAGGCAGAGTTCCGTCAAAGGTTCTTGTGAGAATAGTTGAGGGGTTGAATCAGCTCATAGCCTGAACACCGTAATCCAAAAGGGATTAACGATTAGATGTTGAATAAGGAAAGCATGAGTGAAGCGTAAGGGGAAAGCGTAAAGCATTGAAACTCTTAAAACTTAACCCTTAAAACTTAAAACTTCTTGTCAAACCCAACAAACTCAATAAACCCAATAAACCAAACAGACAAGATAGACCAAATAGACGAGACAGACAAGACAGACGAAACAGACCAGATGAACCTACCCCTTATTACCCCTCAACGATTTCAGGGTCTTAATCAGCTCCTCCATCCTAAAGGGCTTACGCAAAAAGGGTATCTTCTCACTTCTCAGCCATTTCATCTTATCCTCTGGAGGAGCGTAACCGCTTACAACCATCAGTTTAACGTCAGGATTGCGCTTTAACAGCTCTTTGCCAAGATCAATCCCTGAGCCGTCAGATAGAACCAAATCCACAATGGCAGAGCTAACATCTACCCCTTTATCCACCTTTTCAAAGGCCTCTTTGTAGCTCTTAGCGCTGATCACCTCGTAGCCTTTGGCAGTCAGAGCCTTCTCCATCATTTTGAGAACCATATCCTCATCCTCAACCAGAAGAATCCTTTCCCCCTTCTTAGCAATTCCAGACAGCTCACCACTTTCAGTATCCACCTGAGTTTTAGCAGGTAAGTAGACCTCAAAAGAGGTTCCTTTATTCAACTCAGACAGGACCCTTACCCCACCCCCGTGGGTCTTGATCATGCCGTACACCACAGATAGTCCAAGACCTGTCCCCTTACCAACCTCTTTTGTGGTAAAGAAAAGATCAAAAATCTTATCAATAAGATGGCGATCTATACCCTCCCCGGTATCGGATATTACAAGTTTCACATACTTACCAGGAACAACTCCCGCTATCCCTTTACATTCCTTTTCTCTCAGCTCAACGTTCTCTGTAATAAAGGTTAAAGTCCCGCCTTGTGGCATGGCATCCCTGGCGTTGAGAGCCAAGTTCATGATTATCTGCTCAATTGACCCTTTATCCGCCTCCACTTCCCAAAGGCCAGACTCAAGCTCAACTCTAACTAAAATATCTTCACCCAAAACCCTGTCTAAAAGAGAGGCCATTCTCTCTACCAACGAGTTCACATCAACTGTCTCTTTCTTCACCTGGCGCTTTCTGGTGAAGTAGAGCATCTGCTTTACGAGGTTTGCAGCTCTTTCACAGGCCTCCTGAGACCGAGCAAGGTAGTCTAAAGCTTCCTCCTCTTCCCTGCTCATCTCAAGCATGGCAAGCTCTATGTACCCCTGCACTGCCGTGAGAATGTTGTTAAATTCATGGGCAATGCCTCCTGCAAGGGTTCCCAAAGCCTCCATTTTCTGGGAATGACTCATCCTTGCCAGTGCCCCTTCTCTCTCCTGCCCCGCCCTTTTGAATTCTGTTATATCCCTGCCGATAACCACCAAACCCTTGCGTCTTCCGTTATCGTGAAATAGGGGAACCTTGATCACATCGTAGATACGGGGGGTGCCATAAGGATCGGGAATAATCTCTTCAGACCTTGATATGCCTCCCCTCTCCCAAGCATCCTCGTTGGTGCGTTCACACACCAGAAAGGCATCCCGATAAATGGGATCCGTAAACTCCGCTAACTCTGTATCTCTCTTACCCTGGTAATTCCTCTTGTCCAACTGGAAGATCCTAAGGGCGCTCTCGTTTGCCTCCAGCCATCTGCCTTCACCATCCTTGAAGATGATGAAGTAGGGGGTTGCATTTATGAGAGTCGTTAGTCTCTCGTTTAACTCCTTTAATCTATTCTCAAGGCGCTTTCTCGCCGTTATGTCAGTTGCCACATGAATGTACTTAATTGGAGAACCCTCAGGACCAATTACCGGTGAGCAGGTGACCCAGAAGGTTCGGTCAAGGGCCTCCACATACATCTCTCCCTCAAACACATCACCCTCCTTCATGCCTGCTCCCAGGTCCTTCAGTGATTTAAGGGGACAGCTTGGAGGAGGAGAATCGGTAAAGTGCATGAAGCTACAACATTTTTTACCTATCAGCTCTTCTCTGCTGGCACCTGTGATCTTCTCTGTAACCTTATTCACCTCAAGCACAGTAAAGTTGTCGTCAAGAACAAACACAGGCTGCCCAACAGCATGGAATATGGCCTCCCACTCCTTTTGGGCCAAAGAGAGAGCGCCTCTAACCTCCTCCATCTCTCTCTTTCTTCGCAGGGTTTGGGCCACAGTAGCAGCAAGGCGAGCAAAGTGTTTGGGAGATTTCAGGATGTAATCGTCTAAGCCGTTCTTCATGGCCTCAACGGCGATCTCCTCACTACCCGTGGCGGTGAACATGATCACAGGAGTATCGGGAACTCTATTCTTAACTTCCCTAAGCACCTGAAGCCCATCGATCCATCTTAACTGGTAGTCAGTGATCACCAGATCAAACTCTTCTAATCTCTCCAAGGCCTGTGAAAACCCCTTGGAATCAAGGATCTCAATGATTTCAGGGTTCTCTATCTCTTTACGCAAAGAGCGCACAACCAAGGCCCTGTCGTCGGGGTTATCGTCCAACAAGAGTATTCTCACTTCTCCCATAACGCCCTTTGCCCTATCCTCTTCAGCCCCTTTCAAATTAACCTCCAACTACAGCCACTTCGTTCAGAATCAACCAGTACATACCCAGAACCTTAACCATCTCCATAAGGCCTTCAAACGACACTGGCTTCACCAAGTATGAGTTGGCCCCAAGCTCGTAGGCTTTTTTTATGTCTGGGGTCTGGTTAGATGAGGTGAGCACCACCACAGGTATCTTCTTCACTCCAGGATTACCCATTCTCCAC
>JALWSI010000220.1 GCA_027080315.1 bacterium
CTCCATCGTAACTGTCTTTCCAGTTTTCTCCCCCCGAAGGAGAGTAGGATACCACCATCATCTCTGAAGTGGATTCGCTCTTTTTACCTGCAACCACTACGTTGCCTTTGGAGTCAACAACGGCGTCGTAGGCAATGCTGTCGTTTAGGTATGCGTCCCACAAAGGTGTCCCAGAGCTGTCAAAGTAGGAGACCCTCCACCTGTCACCCCATTTCCCCATTGCTATCACATTGCCTTTTGAGTCAGAGATAACCTTTTCAATGTAGTCTCCACCCTCCTGGGTTAGGGTTGTTCCCCAGTTATTTTCCCCTGAGCTGGAGAAGGAGCCAATATACCAATCTCCCTTGGAATCACTTCCAGGTATGGATGCGCCCACTATCACATTGTCGTCTGGATCTATGGCTATGGTTTGTATGTAAGACGGATTGGCGTGGGGTGACAGGGACACGTCCCAGTTTTTGTTCCCCTCAGGACTCAAAGATAAGAGGTATCCCAGGAACTTGCCTGATTTTACCCATGCACCTCCAACGAGGATGTTCCCTGCCGAATCCACTGCCACATCATTCACAAAGGCGAAAATTCCGAAACCGATTCCGGTGGTATTCCCAACGTCTATGTCCTTGGACCAGTTGGGAGACCCGTCTTCTGCTTTGAAAGACTCTACATGCCACACTGGCTTGCTGTCTTTGCTGGTCCATCCTGCCGCTATGAGATTATCGTTGGAATCAATCGCTATCCCTGCGCTTAGGGCCGTATTGGAGATGGACTTCTCCCACTTGATATTTCCGTTTTTGTCCACACAAGCAATCTTACCAGTGGGGATGTAGGTACCTCCTGAATTTTCACCTTTGGTGGTTACTATTATGCGGTCTCCATTTTTGTTAAGCACTACCTCAGTAATCCAGGTTCCGCCTTCAGATGAGTAAGACCATCTCTCGTCTCCTGGGCTTGACCAGGCCAAAGATGTGGACAATCCCAAACATAGCATCACCAAGAGCCATCTCAATGCTCTACATCCCCTATTTTTCATCATCTCCATCTCCTCCTTTGCTTTACTCGTAATCCATTTCAAACTTTTTCACAGTCCTACTATATTCTTCTTTTAAGGACAAGTGGAAAAGTAAGTTAAAGGTTCAAGTTTTGCTAATTAGCGGGTATGGGTGTAGAGGTATCTACTCGTTTCTCAATGCCTCTACAGGGTCAAGCTTCCCTGCCTGTTTGGCAGGATAGATTGCGGATAGAACGGTTATGGCAAGGGCAGAGAGGGCTATTATCACCACGTCTGAGAGGCGAATTTTAACCGGCAGTTTGGTCACGTAATAGATGTCTTGGGGAAGCTGGATGATTGGGTATCTTTTCAAGAGAAGGGAGATCCCCACCCCTAAGATCACCCCTAAGAAGGTGCCCATGAAACCCATTATGGTTCCAAAGAAGAAGAAGATCTTTGTGATCATCTCAGGGGTGGCTCCCATGGCCTTCAATATGCCTATCTCTTTTTGTTTATCCATCACCATCATTGAGAGGGTGCTTATTATGTTAAATGCCGCAACTATGATGATGAGGGTGAGGATGAGGAACATGGTCACCTTCTCTAACTTCAAGGCCGAAAATAGGTTGCGATTCATAGATATCCAGTCTCTTGCCCAATAGGGAAAGCCCAGCTTGTGGGTGAGCTCCTGGGCTATCTCGTGGGCCTTGTAGATGTTTTTCACCTTCACCTCTACTCCCGTTACCCCTTTTCCCATGCCCAGCAACCTTTGAGCGTTACTTAGCGATAGGATGGCCAAGGTGGTGTCGTACTGGTACATTCCTGTGGAGAATAGTGCTACCACCTTGAAGCTGCCCACCCGTGGCATGAGCCCCATAGGGGTGATGCGATCTGAGGGTGATAGTAGAGTGATGTTATCTCCAAGGCGTATATCAAGCTGTTTGGCAAGCTCTTTGCCTATTGCCACTGTGGCCGGGGCTTCAAGGGCATCCCAGTATCCCTCAACCACCTTCTGAGATATTCCACTTGTGGCCCTATCTCCTTTCACCTCTATTCCTCTAATCATCACCCCCCAGGTTGAACCTTGGTATCTAAGAAGGGCCTGGGATAGGATGAAAGGAGAGGCGTGAAGCACCCTCGGGTCTTTTGAGACAACCTTTATCACCTTGGGATAGTCCATCATCTCCCCCCTGTAGCTCATGATCATTATGTGTGGATTTGAGCCTACGATCTTGCTGCGAAGGTGGTTGTCAAAACCGTTCATCACCGAGATTACCGCTATCAGGGCACCCACCCCCAGCATTATTCCAAGTAACGATACCGAGGCGGTTAAAGAGAGCACTCCCCTCCCTTTGCGGGGCTTCAGGTAACGAAGTGCAATGAAGGTCTCCACGCTCATTGCTGGCTCTTTAGCCCATCTCTTGGCTTGACACAAGAAAGGAGAGTGGAGATATCAAGGGATATGCAGGGAAAACGACCGGTGATAGTGAGTGCTTGCCTTCTGGGCTTCTCTTGCCGTTACGATGGGGGCACTAAGCCTCTGTCAGAAGAGGTGATTGAGAGGTTAAAGAGGGGACACCTTCTGATTCCCGTTTGTCCAGAACAGCTGGGGGGGCTGCCTACACCTCGTCCTAAAATGGAGATAAACCAGGGAGACGGGAAAGAGGTGTTGAAGGGGACAGCTCAGGTTATTGATGAAAATGGGAAGGATACCTCTCAGGCGTTATTGAGGGGGGCTTATCAGGTGGCTCGCTATGCGAAAGAGCACGAGATAGTGCTGGCTATCATGAAGGATGGTAGCCCCTCTTGCGGCGTTTATACCATAAGGCGCAGAGGGGCTCCCGTTGAGGGGATGGGGGTTACTGTGACCCTTTTGAAGAGGCAGGGAGTTAAGGTGATCTCGGAGGAGGACCTTTGATCCCCCTTTACGACGAGAATCCCACCGAGACCACCCCCTATGTCACCATAGCCCTTATTGCCATCAATATCTTTGTCTTCTTCTTTGTACAGCCTGCCCTTGGATCGGGGGTTAGGCTGTCCCTTCATCTTCCTGGCCACTGGGTGATGGTCACTGGAAGGGAGGCTGCAGCCTGGGTGTGGGGAGCCATTCCCTACGAGATCTTTCACAGTAGAGAGATCACTCCCCATTACTGGGTGCCGGTGCCTTTAACCCTTTTAACCTGCATGTTTCTTCATGGAGGGATCTTTCACCTCGGGGGAAACATGCTTTACTTATGGATATTTGGAAACAACGTTGAGGACGTGCTTGGCCATATCAGGTTTTTGGTCTTCTACTTGTTGTCTGGTGTTCTTGCCACTCTTGCTCATGCTATGACCGCTCCTAACTCTATGCTTCCCCTTATCGGAGCCAGTGGAGCAATCTCAGGGGTTTTGGGAGCTTACATGCTGAGGTTTCCAACTGCGCGGATAAAGACCCTGATCATCCTCATAATCTTCATAACCACCATAGACATTCCTGCTTTCTTCTTCATAGGTTTCTGGTTCTTCATGCAGTTCATCAACGGAACGGCGAGCCTCGGCATTGGGCAGACAGGAGGGGTTGCCTGGTTTGCCCACATTGGCGGATTTATTGCTGGCATAATCCTCTTTTCGCTGTTTCCTAAGAGGGTTCCCGGCCATAGAAGGGTGGTAGTTGATGACACCTTTGAGGATTGGGGAGAGTGATCAATGGCTTACAGAGACCTTAAAGGCTTTATTGCCAGGCTTGAGAAAGAGGGAGAGCTTGTAAGGATTAATGCAGAGGTTGATCCTGTCTTAGAGATAACAGAGATCACCGACAGGGTATCTAAAAAGGGAGGCCCTGCCCTTCTCTTTGAGAGGGTGAAGGGCTCTGAGATCCCTTTGGTGATAAATCTCTTTGGTTCCCAGCGTAGGATGGAGCTGGCCCTTGAGGTTGAGAACTTGGAGCAGGTGGGAGAAGAGCTTATGGCCCTTATTGAGCCAGAGCTTCCCACCACCTTCATGGAGAAGCTCAAGGCTCTGCCCAAGTTAAAACGCATGGCCGACTTTATTCCGAAGTATGTTAAGACGGCTCCGTGCCAGGAGCTGGTGTTTGAAGGCGAAGACGTTGACCTTTTTAAACTTCCTATCATGAAGTGCTGGCCTTTGGATGGAGGAAGGTTCATAACCCTGCCTTTGGTATTTACAAAGGATCCTGAGACCGGCGTGCGCAACTGTGGTATGTATCGCATGCATGTTTACGACGAGAAGACCACTGGGATGCATTGGCATGCCCAGAAGGATGGCGCCCGTCACTTTCTGAAGGCCAAGCGCAGAGGAGAGCCTTTGCCGGTTGCAGTGGCTCTGGGGTGTGATCCGGCGGTGATCTACTCTGCCACAGCGCCTCTTCCCCCTGACATTGACGAGATGATATTCGCTGGTTTCTTGAGAAAATCCCCTGTTGAGCTTGTCTCCTGCAAGACCGTTCCCATTGAGGTTCCAGCTAATACCGAGATAGTGCTTGAGGGGGTGGTTAATCCTGACGAGATGCGTACCGAAGGGCCTTTTGGGGATCATACAGGGTACTACTCAATGGAGGACCAGTACCCTGTGTTTCATGTGCAATGTATCACCATGCGGAAGGATCCCATCTATCCTTCAACCATTGTGGGCAAGCCCCCCATGGAGGACTGCTTCATAGGTAAGGCAACAGAGAGGATATTCTTGCCCCTTCTTCGTAAACAGCTTCCCGAGATTGTTGACATGAACCTTCCAGTGGAAGGGGTCTTTCATAACCTGGCCATCGTCTCAATAGACAAACAGTATCCTGGACACGCCAAGAAGGTGGTCCATGCCCTTTGGGGTATGGGGCAGATGATGTTCACCAAGATGATAGTGGTGGTTGATAGCTGGGTGAATGTTCACGACTGGTCAGAGGTTGTCTGGAGATGGGGCAACAACGTTGATCCCAAAAGGGATGTGGTGATCTGCGAAGGCCCTGTTGACATACTCAACCATGCCTCTCCCATCACCGGTTACGGTGGAAAGATGGGAATAGACGCCACAAAAAAATGGAAGGAAGAAGGGTTTGAGCGTCCTTGGCCTCCTGACATTGAGATGGATGAGGAGGTGAAGAACCTCGTTGAGAGACGATGGGAGGAGTATGGGATCAAGCTGTGAAAAGATGCACAATCCTTGCCTTTTGCTGTTGACACCTCTCTTTCTTAAGCGTAGTAGGCCGTAGCGTTTCCGGTCCTGGAGAGGATTTGGGAAGCCAGCACCATTTAGTGGTTTCCCAGAAGGTGCAGAAAGGAAGGATTATGATCGCAGCAGTCAAAGGCTTTAAGGATGTTCTTCCCCATGAAGTTCCCATGTGGCTCATGTGTGAAAGCAAGGCCCGGGATATCTTCTCACGCTACGGATACCAGGAGATACGTCTTCCCATTGTAGAGCACACGGAGCTCTTTGTTAGAAGCCTTGGAGACGCTTCGGATATTGTGGAGAAGGAGATGTACACCTTTCTGGATAAAGGGGGTGACTCTCTCTCTTTAAGGCCCGAGGCCACTGCCTCTATGGCAAGGGCGTATCTTGAACATGCCTTAGATCTCAACCACCCCACAGGCAAGCTCTTCACCTTTGGCCCCATGTTCAGAAGGGAGCGTCCCCAGGCAGGCAGGCTGCGTCAGTTTCATCAGCTTGATGTGGAGGCCTTTGGTGTGGCCTCTCCCAGCTTGGACGCAGAGGTGCTGGTGATGCTTCACCACTTTGCAAGGGAGATGGGCATAGAAGGTGCTGTCACCTTGGAGGTTAACAGCTTGGGATGTGCCCAGTGCCGCCCCCTCTTCCGAGAGGCATTGGTGGAGTTCTTGAGAGGCGTTGAGGATGACCTCTGTCCCGATTGCAAGAGACGCATGAAGACCAATCCTTTAAGGGTCCTTGATTGCAAAAAGGAGGGTTGTAAAAAGGTGGTGGCAAAGGCCCCCTCCATTCAAGAGACCTTGTGTGATTCTTGTGGGGAGTACCAGGAGAGCCTCTTTGAGCTTCTCGGTGTTTCAGAGGTGCCGTACACCTTGAACCCTCTTTTGGTGAGGGGGTTAGACTACTACACCCGCACGGTCTTTGAGCTAACCACAACGAGGCTGGGTGCCCAGAACGCCGTTGCTGCGGGGGGTAGATACGATAGCCTTCTCAAAGAGATAGGCAACAAGGATATTCCAGGCATAGGGTTTGCAGTTGGCATTGAGAGACTGGTGCTCCTTCTTCAGCAGATGGGGAGAGAGGCGGTGGTTAGTCCACCTATTCTCTTTGTTGCTCCTTTGGGTGAGGGAGAGGCCAGAAAGGTGGGCTTTGCTCTCGCCCGGTATCTCAGAGAGAAGGGGATAGGTGTGGAGGTGTCTCACAAGAAGAGGAGCCTTAAGGCCAATCTTAGAAAGGCCAACCGCATTGGTTGCCCATGGGTGGCCATGATTGGAGAGAACGAACTGGCTAAAGGGGTGATACTTCTTAGGAATATGAAGAGCAAGGAACAGACAGAGGTGCCCTGGGATGGAGGGGCAGCGGTTTGTTCAATGATCTTGAAGGAGGATGAACGTTGAAGAGAAGCTGCTACTGCGGAGAGGTTACCGTTGAGCATATTGGCAAAAACCTTATTCTTCAGGGATGGGTGCATCGCTGGCGCGACCATGGTGGGGTGATCTTTGTTGATCTGAGGGATCGTGAGGGGATTGTTCAGGTGGTCTTCAGCCCTGAGGTCTCTGAAGAGATCCACAAAGAGGCTGGAAAGCTGCGTCCCGAGTACGTGATTGAGATTGAGGGCAAGGTTCGCAGACGCCCTGAAGGCACCGAGAATCCCAACCTTAAGACAGGAGAGGTTGAGTTAGAGGTTCACAGGTTGAAGGTGCTGAACACCTCAAAGGTTCCTCCTTTCAAGATGGACGAAGAGGAGATCAGCGAGAATGTGAGACTCACCTACCGCTATTTGGATCTGAGGCGCCCAGCCATGCAAGAGAAGCTCATCTTGCGCCACAAGGTGGCCCAAGCCATAAGGGAGTACCTTAACGGTGAGGGCTTTCTGGAGATTGAGACCCCCATGCTCACCAAGAGCACCCCTGAGGGGGCAAGAGACTATCTGGTCCCCAGCAGGGTTAACCCGGGGTGTTTCTACGCCTTGCCCCAGTCTCCTCAGCTATTCAAACAGATATTCATGATTGCAGGATACGACAGGTACTACCAGATCGTTCGTTGCTTCAGAGACGAGGATTTAAGGGCAGACAGGCAACCTGAGTTCACCCAGGTTGATCTTGAGATGGCCTTTGTTGAGAGAGAGGATGTGATGGCAGTTACAGAGGGGATTGTTCGTACCGCCTTCAAGGTGGTGGGTATAGAGCTGCCCGATCCCTTTCCCGTCATGTCTTATCAGGAGGCCATGTTAAAGTATGGCATAGACAGACCAGACACCCGTTTTGGTATGCTTATTCAAGACCTTACTGATAACTTTAAGAACTCCCAGTTTCAGGTGTTTCAGGATGTGATCTCCTCAGGCGGTGTGGTGAGGGGCTTCAAACTGGAGGGCGATAGGAGCCTTTCAAGAAAGGATTGGGATGTGCTCACCGCTACCGCCCAGGAGTTTGGGGCAGGAGGGTTGATCTGGGCCAATGTGAAGGAGGGAGGCAAGCTTCAGTCTCCCATTGCCAAGATGCTCTCTGAGGCAGAGATAGAGGGGTGGCTTGGAGCCTTTGGTGCAAAGGAGGGAGATCAGCTTCTCTTGGTTGCCGATACCGAGGCCAAGGCTGCTGAGGTGCTGGGAAGGCTGAGGCTTCACATCGCCAAAGAGAACGGCCTTATGGATCCCAATAAATATGAGGCGCTTTGGGTGGTAGATTTTCCCCTGTTGGAATGGGATGATGAGACCCAGAGGTATGTTGCCGTCCACCATCCCTTCACAGCTCCCATGGATGAGGATGTTCCCCTGCTTGACTCCGATCCCCTCAAGGTTAGGGCCAAGGCCTACGACGTGGTGCTTAATGGGCAGGAGATTGGAGGAGGGAGCGTTCGTATCCACGATCAGAACCTTCAGTCCAAAATATTCTCATTGCTGAAGCTTACAGAAGAAGAGGCTAAGGTTAAGTTTGGCTTCTTGCTTGATGCGCTATCTTTTGGAGCTCCTCCCCACGGTGGGTTGGCCTTGGGCTTTGACCGTATGGTGGCCATACTGACCCAGTCCGAGTCCATCCGGGATGTGATTCCCTTCCCCAAAACCCAGAAGGCGGTGTGTCTCATGACCAATGCCCCCACCCCTGTGGACGAGAAGCAGCTCAGAGAGCTTTATTTGAAGGTAACCTTACCCAAGAAGAGAGGTTGACATAGAGGCAGCCTTCCCGTAGTAAGGTAAGTGAGGCGATAAAAGTGTTCAAGGAGGGCCGGGAGCGATGGTGAAGCGATGTGGGGCGGTTCTGGTTTTATTGAGTGTTATGTTCTTGGTGAGCGGTTGCTGCACTCCTCCCCGTGAGGAGATTTCGCAAGCAAGAGCCATTCTGCTGGAGGCCCAGAAGATGGGGGCTAAGGAGCTTGCCAAGGATAAGTTCCAGAAGGCCCAAGATCTTCTGGCCCAGGCAGAGGCTGAGTCAAAGACCGAGTGCAGAAAGTCCTGGAAAACGGTGATGCTTGCCAAAGTGCAGGCGGAAGAGGCCAAAAAGGAGGCTGCCGCCAAACAGGCTGCCTACAAGTCCGATGCCGAAAAGTACATCTCTAAGGCCAAACAGCTTATAAAAGAAGGCAAAGAGAGTGGAGACGCCAAATACGCAGTGGATCTCTTTGAGGTTGCAGAGAACACCCTGAAGGCCGCGGAGCAGGCCTATGCAGATGGCAACTACAGAGACGCCTTGGGATACGGTAAAGAGGCCTACAAGCTGGCCAAGCGAGCGGTGGTGATAGCTTCTCATCTTAGAATGGAGGCTGCCAAAGAGGGGAAAGAGGTTGGGCTTGAAAGGATCCATGTGGTTAAGAAGGGAGAGTGTCTGTGGAAGATCTCGGGCTACAAACAGGTTTACCACAATCCTTTCATGTGGCCCCTCATCTACAAGGCGAACCAGAACAAGATCAAGGATCCTGATCTGATCTATCCCAAACAGATCTTTTCAATTCCCAGGGACTACTCAGAGTGCGAGAAGAAGGCTGCTATTCACCAGGCTAAGACCAGAGGCCCCTGGTCCCTCACAGATGGCAAGTGATTGATAGAGAAGAGTCCTCAAATTGGGAAGGGGAGGTGAGATGGAAAATGCCTCCCCTTCTTTTATTGTTTATCCCTTATTGAAAGGAGGAACCTTGTAATGAAGAGACTATTTGGAGTGTTGGGTGTGCTGGCCATGGTGTTTCTGGTGGCAGGGTGTGCCACTCCTCCTAAGGAGCAGCAGGCCCAGGTGAAGAAGGAACCACCCCCCAGATTCAAAGAGATGAAGAAGCATGAGCTGGTGGTAGAGTCTTCTCCAACTGGGGAAAAGAAGGTGGTTTTGAAAGAAGAAACGGTGGTGGCTGAGGAGCCGGCTGTTGAGAGATCTCCAAATGTTAGAGCAGTATCCAGGGTCACCAACTTAGAAGGACAGGAGATCAGGGATCTTGCCATCTCTCCTGACGGAAGATTCCTCACCTTCGCAATGTTGAATCCCCAGAAGGTATGGAACATTTACAGCGTTTCTTCCAAGGGGGTTGGGGGAATAATCCGGAACACAGATAGCAATTACCACACAATAAACCCCTCTTTCGGCACGGATGCAGCAGGAAACGTTTACATCTATTACGCCTCCAACAGGATGGATGATCCCAGGTTTCACATATGGAGGGTGAATTCTGGCAGGCCCTTTGGTGTTACCAGGATCACCTGGGGAAGGAGCTCAGAGAGTTATCCTTATGCCTCTCCTTTGCCTGGAGGGCCGGTTCTCTACTCCTCAAAGCTTGAAGGCGCCCGGGACAGCCAGGTGTGGATGGTTAATGCTGATGGAACCCTGCCCACCCAGTTGAGGGATGGAGATCAACCCTCCTTCTCCCCAGACGGTGAGTGGGTGGTATTTGTGAGAAAGGATCAAACAACCCATCTTTACAATCTGTGGATAATGAAGAAAGACGGCTCTAACCTTTCCCAGATCACCTTCCACTCTGGTATGGGCAGAGCCGCTAAAAAGAGTGCTTCCAACGCTAAGGGTTCTGCATCAAATGCCAAAGGTAAGGCTCAAACTGAGGCGGTTTCTTCCAAAGACTACTCCAACATGGTGGGCGATGTGCATCCCAAGTGGTCTCCAGATGGCACGAGAATAGTTTTTGCCTCAGACAGGGGACGAGACTACTACGGAAGGCACAACATGGACATCTGGATGATAAACTGCGACGGATCAAACCTTACCCAGCTTACCACAAATGGCTCTGACGATGACTATCCTGTGTGGGATCCCTCTGGAAACTACGTTTACTTCATAAGCAACAGGGGTTTTGAGTGGAACATCTGGAGACTTGATGTTGGCAGTCTTGGCAACATGGAGCAACCGGGGAATAAGTAGCTGAATTTAGCCAAAAATCGGCGGCTCAGAGTTGGCCTCTGAGCCGCTTCACCTTCTTCTCCACCCTCTGCCTCTTCCCTTTCCTGTTCCTCGGTAATAGGGATAAATGACTCGCCTCGGCACCCTCAAGATGGCTCCTGTTGGGCAAATGGTCTGGCATTCTCCGCAACAGGCACATAGATCAACCGAGATGTTGGCTACCTGTTTCACCTCTACCTCTTTGCCTTTAACGGTTACTCTGTGGCGCCAGCGTACCATCCTGATGGCCTTCTGGGGGCAGGCCTTGGCGCACTTACCGCATCCTATGCACCTGTTGCGATCTACTAAGAACAATGTTTAAACCATCTTGTTCAAAGGATACTCTATGATGCCTTCGGCTCCTGCCTCTTGCAAAAGGGGAATTAAGAACCTCACCTCTCTTTTGGAGCTCACAGTCTCAACGGAGTACCAGTCGGAGTGGTAGAGTGAGGAGACTGTGGGAGAGGTGACGCTGGGCAAAAGCTCAATCACCTTCTCCAGTTTCCCTTTGGGAACATTCATCTTAAGTCCCACCATGTCACGGGCCTTGAGAGCCGCTGTTAGCATCAGGTACATCCTGCGGGCCTTGGCCTGTTTCCAAGGGTCTGCCCAGGCCTCTTTGTTCACTATGAACTGGGTGTTGGTGACCATTAGCTCTTCAACTATTCTGAGCCCGTTTGCCTTGATGGTGCTTCCCGTCTCTGTAACCTCAACGATGGCGTCTGCAAGCCCTTCAATGATCTTGGCCTCAGTTGCACCCCACGAAAACTCCACCTCTACAGGAATGCCCCTTTCCTGAAAGTACCTTTTGGTGAAGCCCACAAGCTCGGTGTAGATCTTCTTGCCAGCGCAGTCCTCAGGCGACTGTATGGGAGAGTCTTCTGCCACAACCAGCACCCATCGGGCGGGCTTGCGAGTGGCCTTTGAATAAATGAGGTCTCCCACAACCACCACGTCGGAGTTGTTCTCAAGAATCCAGTCTTTTCCTGTAAGTCCCGCATCAAGTGTGCCCATCTCAACAAAGCGGGACATCTCTTGGGCCCTCACCAAAGAGCATCTTAGCTCGTCGTCGTCCACCGAGGGAAAGTAGCTGCGGCTGCTGACAGAGATGTTCCAGCCAGCCTGTTTGAAGAGCTCTATGGTTGAGGCTTCAAGGCTTCCCTTGGGTATGCCAAACTTTAAAACCTTGCCGTTTCCATTCTTCATTTCTTGTACACCTCTTTGGGATCAAAGATCCTCTCTCCAACCACTTCAAGCCTGTCTCCTGCCACCTTTCTGAAAAAGCAGCTCTTGTATCCCTCGTGGCAGGCAGCCCCTCCATTCTGCTCAACCTTGAGCAGAATGGTGTCGTTGTCCCAGTCAACGACTATCTCTTTCACCACTTGCACGTTTCCAGACT
>JALWSI010000221.1 GCA_027080315.1 bacterium
ATCGCAGCCCATGCAGCGGATCTTGCCAAGGGCATAGAGAAGGCGTGGCGCTGGGACGCTGCCATGGCTAAGGCCAGAGCGGATCTTGACTGGGAGCGTCAGATGGAGCTTGCCATGGACCAGAGAACCGCCCGGTCCATGAGGAAGAGCAGACCCCCAAAAGAGGAGGAAGTCTGCACCATGTGCGGAGAGTTCTGCGCCATCAAGCTGTTGAGGTGATGTCTGAGCACCCCTCTCTTGCCCGGATTGTGAAGGGCTTTGTGGGCAGAAGAGTGGTTGTGGTGGGAGACCTTGTGCTTGACCACTACCTTCTCACCCATCCCCAGCGCATATCCCGTGAGGCGCCTGTGCTCATCCTTGAGCACGAAGGAGACAGGTATCTACTTGGAGGAGGAGCCAATGCCCTGCACAACATCCTCTCCTTAGGGGGAATCCCTATTCCTGTGGGTATTGTTGGAAAGGATGAAGGGGGAGATCGAATGCTCTCTATCCTTGAGGAGAAAGGGGTGGACACTTCAGGGATACTACAGGTGGATGGGTGGAACACCCCTGTTAAGACCAGGGTTATGGCCGGTGGTAAGAACGTGGCCCGGCAACAGGTGGTTCGCATAGACAGGGGTAGTCTTCACCCCCCGTCTCCTGACTCCCTTGATGGCCTGGCTGAGAGGCTTGAAGAGGTGGCCAAAGGGGCAGAGGCCATTTTGGTCTCGGACTACGGATACGGTATCACCACCGGCAGGGTTAGAGAGGGCATACTCAACCTCACAAAAAGAATGGTAGTTAGCGTGGATTCTCGCAAACGCATCTTGGAGTTCAAAGGGGCCACTGTTGCCACCCCAAACGAGCCTGAAGCGGCAGAGGCGTTGGGAATCAGCGCCATAGACGACGGCAGCGTTGAGGAGGCAGGAGAGAGACTTCTTGGTCTTACAGGGAACAAGGCGGTTCTCATAACCAGGGGCCAGAAGGGCATGGTGCTCTTCACCAGAGACGATCCTCCCTTGCATATTCCCATCTACGGCAGCGATGAGGTGGCAGATGTTACAGGGGCTGGTGATACGGTGATAGCCACCTTCACCTTGGCCCTGGCAGCAGGAGCCGATTTTGCCCAAGCGGCCAGACTCTCTAACTACGCCGGTGGAATAGTGGTGATGAAGCTTGGTACGGCCACGGTCTCTCAAGAGGAGATGCTTAAGGCTGTAGAGGGTGAGAGTTAACCCTGGCTCTGGCAGAGAGGTGCGGTTGTTCTTACTCGGTTTCTGGTGGGGATTTGTAAGGGTCCTTGGTTGAAACGGTTTTGGTGATTTTCTCCAACTTCCTTAGGTGGCTCCTTGGCTTCTGAATAAAAGAGGCATAAAGGACGGGGTTTTTCTTGGTGGGGTGTCTTGCTATTTGGGTTATGGATGAGCAACTTGCAGGAGGTTGAGGTGAAAGATTCCATCTCCTCTAAAGGGCCTTTCAGGGTGGTGATTGCCGGTGGTGGTACAGGAGGGCACCTTTTTCCTGGGGTGGCCATTGTTGAGGCCATGGAAGAGATGGGACCGGTGGAGGCTCATTTCATTGGCACCGAGAGGGGAATTGAGGCAAGGATTGTGCCCGGTCTGGGGTACAGTTTTCACTCCATAACCGCTGAGGGCTTCAGGGGAAGGGGAATAAGACGGGTCAGGGCCCTTGCCAAGGCCATGGTGGGGGTGGTGGAGAGCCGCAGAATCTTGAAGAAGATCTCTCCTCACCTTGTGATTGGGGTTGGGGGATACGCCTCTCTTCCCGTGGGGCTTGCGGCGGCTCTCCTCAGGCTGCCTCTGGTCATTCAGGAGCAGAACAGCCTTATGGGGTGGAGCAATCGCATCCTATGCCGGTGGAGCGAGAGGATATTTCTGAGTTATCAGGCCACCATGGGCTCCCTTGGTGGTAAAGCAGAGAAGGCCGAGGTGGTGGGCAATCCTGTGCGCAAAAGCCTCTTTTCCTCGCAAAATAGAGCCTCTTTCAATCTTCCCCAGGGCAAGTTCAACATCTTGGTTATGGGAGGCAGTAGGGGGGCAAGGGCCATAAACACGGCCATGGTGAAGGATGCCCCATTGCTTGAGGGGGTAAAAGATGAGATCGCCCTTCTCCATCAGACAGGTGAGAATGACCTGGATTGGGTGAAGGAAGGATACGCCAATACCGGTCTGGCTGTGGAGGTTCTGCCCTTCGTTGAGGATATGGGCGCCGCTTACCTGTGGGCAGATCTGGTGATCTGCAGGGCAGGTGCCACCACTCTGTGTGAGCTCACCGCTCTTGGCAAGCCCTCGGTCTTGATTCCCTATCCCCATGCAGTGGGTGACCATCAATTTTACAACGCCATGGAGCTTGCTAAAGGTGGTGCAGCTGTGGTTATGAGGGAGGAAGAGGTGGGGGAGGGTGTTCTTGCCTCCACCATTGTGGAGCTCCTCGGGGACAGGGACAGGGTGAAGGCTATGGCGGAGAGGAGCAAGGCCATGGGAAGACCCGAGGCGGCACAAGAGATAGCTAAGTGGTGCTGGCAGAACCATGCCCCAAGGTAGGATGCACTTCATAGGCATAGGGGGCATCGGTATGAGCGCCTTAGCCAGGGTGATGGTGGCTCAGGGCGTTCCTGTCTCTGGCTCTGATATCAGAGAGAACCAGGTTATTGAGGATCTGCGGTCCTTGGGGGTTTCTGTCTTCATAGGCCATGATGCCAAGCACGTTGATGGTGCCTCTGAGGTGGTCTTCAGCACAGCCATCAAAGAGGAGAACCCCGAGCTTAGGCGGGCTAAAGAGCTTGATATCCCCTTGGTTCACAGGGGGGAGCTTCTGGCCAGAATCATAAACCAGCGCAGGGGAGTCACTATTGCCGGGGCCCATGGCAAGACCACCTGCAGCGCAATGGCAGGGGTTTTACTCACCTTGGCGGGATGGGAGCCTACGGTGCTGGTTGGTGGTCGCATTCATCAGCTTGGTAGCAACGGATGGCTTGGTAAAGGTGAGTTTGTGGTGGCAGAGGCAGACGAGAGTGACGGCTCCTTCCTCATGCTTCA
>JALWSI010000222.1 GCA_027080315.1 bacterium
AAGATCAATCTCATGTTCAAAGCTACCACGGCTCAGGTGGCGCACATTGGTTCTCTCCATCACCACCACCTGTGGATGCGCCCTCAGCTTAGGATCCAGCTGGCCATATCCCACATCAACAGCATAAACCAATTTGGCGCCTTTCAGGAGCAGACAATGGGTGAACCCGCCGGTAGAGGCGCCAAAGTCTGCTGCGGTTTTACCTTGCACAGAGATATTGAAGCCTTCAATGGCGGCTTCAAGCTTAACCCCTCCCCAACCCACATAGGGAATCTGCTCTTCAACCTCTAAGGAGACATCAGGAGGCAGAAGCTCTCCTGCCTTCTCAACAACTCTTCCCTCTGCCCTCACCAGACCTGCCATGATGAGGGCCTTGGCCTTTTCTCGGCTTGAAGCAAGGCCTCTCTTCACAATTAGCAGATCAGCCCGCTCTTTCTTGGAAGGTTCAGCTCTGTTCAAGAATCTCCGGAAGACCCTCTGGGATCTCTACCGCGCTTCTTGCAGCCTCAATGTTCTCTCTCAAAATGGCCTCGTAAACCTCTTTTCGGTGAACCGAAAGCTCCCTGGGCGCCTCTATGCCCAGTTTCACGGACTTTCCTGAGATCTCAACCACCTTAACCTCAATGTTGTCTCCAATGATGATGCTCTCGTCCACCTTGCGGGTTAGAACCAGCATGGCCAATCAGTCCTTGAACACCCTGTGCTTGGTAGAATACTGGCTATCCACCAGCACCAGCTGCTTACCCAGTCTCTCCTTACGGTTTATCACCACAGGGGCCTTGAGGTTGGCTGTCATCTTTTTAGGCTCGTTGGGAGGAATCACCAACATCACCCACACCTCTGCATCGGTAGGCTCGGTTATCTTCAGCTTGGCCGCCTCGTCTCTGGTTATGGCCACCCGGTAAGAGGGCTCAACAAGCTGAGCGGGAAGAAGCACAAAGGCCAGAGCCGGATCATCAACCGACTGAAGCCACTTGAAGGGGGTTATCCCTTTTTTAGTTTTATGATCAAGAAGAACAAAGCTACTGGTGTGGGGAAAGCCTATTATGGGCTCCACCATTGAGATGATCTCTTTCTCATCAATCTCCAACTTTCCAAACCTTGTGGTCTCTATCTGCAACGGACCTCTCCTTAAAAGCGGCTCGGTTTCTTGGGGTGGTTGTAATACAGACCTCCCTTAAACGCAAGAAACGGTCCGTCTCTGATGTTTACAAAGGACTTCTGTTCTGGTTATTAAGCAAGTCGCCATGGACAGAATCTTGATGATCGTTATTGACGGATTGGGAGACCAGGCCCAGGACGACCTTGGGAGGCGCACCCCTCTGCAAGTGGCCTATACCCCCAATCTGAACCACCTCGCCCTTTTGGGGGGCTGTGGCCTCTACCACGGACTTGCCTCAGGGGTGATTCTGCCCAGCGATCTGGCACACTTTCTCCTCCTGGGCTACCAAGCAAACCAGTTTCCAGGCAGGGGATACCTTGAGGCCTTAGGGGCCGGTCTTACCACCCCACCCAATACAGCCCTCTTCATGGCCCAGGGCTGCTGGATAGACGAGAGGGGTGTGCTTTTGGAGAGCCGTCCCAAGATCGGTCAGGAAGAGTGGGAAGAGGTTCTAAAGGCCATCCCCCTCACCATGCACCACAAAGGCCAAAGGCTCACCCTTCATCCCATCTCTCCCGGTGAGGCCATTGTGGCCATTGAAGGGGGTTCCCACGAGGTTAGCGACTCCCATCCCCTTGTGCTGGGGGCCCCATCGCTGAAGGTAGAGCCCTTTGAGAAGGGGAACGAGAAGGCACTTGTCACAGCAGAGCTTCTAAACACCTACCTTATTGAGGTGCACAGGACCCTTCAGAGGCGCTCTTTCAAGGCAAAGGGAGAGAAGGATGAACGCCCCACAATAAACGCCATTCTGACCTGGGGAGGGGGAAGGCTGCAGCAGGTGGAGAGTTTAGAGGAGAGATGGGGGCTGAGAAGCGCCTCCTTAGCCTCGGGAAGGGCTTACAAAGGGCTATCTCTCGCCTTGGGGATGGACCACTACGAGCTGCCAGAGCTGGAGGATCCGGGAGACGATCTTCTGAAGAGGCTGCAACAGGTGGAGAGGCTTATTGAGGAGTACGACATGGTCTATCTCCACGTGATGGCAATTCACCGAGCCGCCCACACCAGAAACCCCTGGAACAAGGTTGAGGCCATTGAGTCGTTGGACAGAGCCCTACCCTACTTAGCCGAGCGGTTCGTAACCCAAGACGGGCTTCTTACGGTTATCACCGGCGATCACTCAATACCCTCTTCAGGCTTCATGCTCCACAGTGGAGAGCCTGTACCCCTGCTCATAATCGGCTCAAAGGTGCGGCGAGGAGAGACCAGAACCTTTGACGAGGTGGCTGTGGCTCAAGGCTCTTTGGGGTTCTTAAGGGGACCGGAGCTTATGCACACCATATTGAGCTACACAGGCAGGGGCAACATGTTTGGTCGCTATCAGGGCCCTCAACATCGTCCCTACTTTTCGCCACACCAGGCAACCCCCATGCCCTGGTGGCATTAAGACCCTTAGAATTTGGGCTTTTTGCCGTTCACAACCCGTTCTACGGCCTGTGCCAGCTCTTGCAGGGAGAAGGGCTTGGGCAAGGCACCCACAAAACCGTACTCTTTGAAGTTTGTCACAGCCTTATCCGAGCTTGCAACGCTGGTGATGATAACCTTGGCCTTTGGGTCAACCTCAAGGATGGACCTGCAGGTCTCCTTACCATCCATGCTCTCTTCAGGCATCAACAGGTCAAGAATAACAACATCAAAAGGAGCACCTGCATCCTTAGCCTCTTTGAACTTTTCAACCGCCTCTTTTCCGTTGTCCACCGCCACCACACAGTAACCGAGGTTACTTAGCAGGGTGCAGAAGAGTTCCTTCTGGTAAGGGTCATCCTCCATCACCAGAACCTTGCCATTTCCTCTCAAACAGGCTTCAGAGGCGCTATCGGCCGCCGGCAACAACACTGTGAAGGTGCTTCCCTCTCCTAAGACAGACTCTACCTCAATATCTCCACCGTGCCTTTTCACCACAGAGTAGGCAATAGAGAGGCCCAACCCCCTACCCATCTCCTTTGTGGTGAAGAAGGGATCAAATATGCGTTTCTGCTGCTCTACGGGAATTCCAGGGCCAGCATCAGAAATCCTAACAGCCACATACCTACCATCTGGCAAAGAGAGATCGGGATCCCCTGCCGGAGGCACTGTGATATTTTCGGCCCTCACATAAACTATTCCGCCCTCAGGCATAGCTTCTTTGGCATTGGTGATTATCTCGCTAAAGGCATTAAGGAGCTGATGGTAGTCTCCTTTCACATCCCAGAGATCGGGAGAGATGTCCAGAGAGATCCTCACCTTTCCACTCTCATTCCTTTTCAGAACATCTTGCACAGACTCACCCAAAAGCTCCTTCAATGAGACCACCTTGCTCACAGGAACGCCACCAGGGGAGAAGGTGATGAGCTTTCTGGTAAGGGTTGCCGCCC
This sequence comes from bacterium, assembly GCA_027080315.1. Lineage (GTDB taxonomy): Bacteria > Thermosulfidibacterota > Thermosulfidibacteria > Thermosulfidibacterales > JALWSI01 > JALWSI01. The sequence goes on from JALWSI010000222.1 coordinate 3,514, forward strand.
TCAACACGGCCCTCTCTGCCTTCTCAAGCATCTCATCGGCTTTTGTAGAAACCCCAAATTCTCTGGCCATGGTGATATTACCCACCACTATGGCCAGTATGTTATTGAAATCGTGGGCTATGCCACCTGCCAGCTCTCCTACGGCCTGCAGTTTTCTAAACTGCAGCACCTGCTCCTGTAGCATGGTCTCCTTTGTCACATCCCTGCAGGCCACCAGCATCATCCAACCTTTCTTTTCCTCTTTGGGAATCTTGCTGGCCACTGCATCCACCCAAATCTCTACTCCGTCAGACCGTTTGAAGAGCCACTTAAAAGAGACCCTCTCTTTCACCAGAACATCAGAGGCCCAAGAATTGAACTTCTTGAAGGAAGGCACCCCGTCGGGCTGCTGTTCAGGAGAAATCTCAGCAGGATGTACCAAAACCTGGGACATCTCTTGACAGCCAAGCATCTCCAGCATAGCCCTGTTGCAATCGCTTATTCTCTCTCCGTCAAATATGAACATTGGCTCAGGGGAGTTCTCAAACATGGCTCTGAAACGGTATTCTGACATGCTGAGCTTCTTGGTCTCAGCAGAGACCCTTGTGGTACCCACAAAGATCAATAGAAGTCCAGCAATCCATAAAAATAGATCAACCATTACTGAACGGGCAATCTCTCGTCTTTCAAGAAGAAGATACGGCTTTAAGGGGACAAAAACGCTTATCCCTCCCCTTATGTCCCCAAGTTTGTATCCCTGTTTTGCATGGCACTTAAGACACGCCTTCTCGGTAACCAAAGGGAGCATTAGACGTATGGCAGGACCGCCTCTGAAGGTGACCTTCTCCCAATACTCCTTCTCACCCTTCTCAAAAAGGGTAAGAGCCCTTCTCTCCCACTCATCTGGAGCGTTCTTGGGGTTTATGGGTTTCAAACTGGTTATATGGCCCTGGGTCCCCAGTCTCTTCTTCTGAAGCTCAAACACCTGTCTGGTCATGTAAGCGGGGTTTATCTTGGTGAGGAGCCTACCCGAAGGGGTCTTTATATCCCTCTCTGGCACCTTAAGGTAAGGATTAGGGGGAGTGGTAGGCGACACAGGGGCATAAACCCCGCCGTGCATGGCGTTCCACGCCCTGAAGAGTATGGTCTCTTCAATAAAGGACCTTGCCGCCTCCCTCGCTGAGTTCAGGGCAAATCTATGGATGTGCTGTATGGTGTAGAGACAGGAGGCCCCTATCCCTAAGGTCCAAATAACCGCAAGAAAAATCCCCCACTTAACGATCTGTTTTCCAGACCTCATCCTTCCCCCTTAGATAAGGTGAGCCCCCCTTTTGGTGCTCTTCCTCTATTCTCGCCTTTTCAAAAAGTCAAGGTTGTTGCCATCACTCAATACTCTTGGTAGAGGATGCCCCTGTTATGGATGGCTTCAGCGACCTGCATACCCACACGGTTTACAGCGACGGGGTTCTCATCCCCGCCGAGCTGGCCCGAAGGGCTCTGGTTAAGGGCATAACCCATCTTGCCTTCACAGACCACGGGGACAGCAGCAACCTTGACCTTATCGTTCCAAGGGTGGCTCGTTTGTGTAGAGAGATCAACGGATTGCAGCTGGGAATAACCCTGCTCCCCGGCATAGAGCTGACCCATGTTCCCCCACCCCTCATTCCCCCTCTGGTTGAGAGGGCGAGATCAATGGGTGCTGTTGTTGTGGTGGTTCATGGGGAGACGGTGGTGGAACCGGTGGCCCCAGGCACAAACATGGCGGCAATAGAGGCAGGGGTGGACATCCTTGCCCACCCGGGACTGCTAACAGAAGAGGAGGCCCATCTAGCCGCAGAGCGTGGGGTCTTTCTGGAACTCACGGGACGCCCCGGACACGCCTTCGCCAACGGCCATGTTGCAACCTTGGCCCGTAAGGCGGGGGCCAAATGCGTGTTCAACACCGACACCCACCAGCCCAAAGACCTCATGGACAAAGCCACCGCCACAAAGGTATTGAGGGGGGCCGGCCTTTCAGAAAGAGAGGTGGAAGAGGTCTTCTCAAACTCCCTTGAGCTGGCAAAGAAGAAACTGAAAGAGATGAGAGGAGAGTAGTTAAGATGGCAAAGGCAAAGCTAAAGAAGAGAAATAAGAAGAAGGATGTCACCGAGCCAGACGAGTTTATTCTAACCGTATCCTCGGCCTTCAGCTACCTAATGGAGCACAAGCTCATGTTGGCGGGGAGCATTCTGGCAATTCTGCTGGTGGTGGTGGCCGTTGGAGGCACAGCCTACTACCGGAACTCCTACGTTCAGAGAGCCTCCATGGAGTTCGGAGACGCCCTCCAGTACTTCCACGCAGGTGCAGAGGCAACCCCGGCAAACGCCACAGCCATAAAAAACGCCCTCAAGGGCTTCAAGAAGGTGACAAAAGAGTACTCGGTCTCTCCCTTTGCCAAGTACTCAAGGCTCTACATTGCAAGGTGTTACCAGCTTCTTGGAAAGACCGACAGGGCAATAGAGGAGTACAAAACGGCTCTGCAGAAGCTGGGAGAAGAGCCCCTTGCGGTTCCCTGGCGTGTCACCGCGGCCTATGCAGACCAGAGCGAGCTGAAAGAGATGGAGTCCCTTCTTGGCAAGAACGGGGTGATGATGGAACCCTACCTTCGCTACTCTCTGGCCATGCTTTACGAGACCAAAGGGGAAAAAGAGAAGGCTATAGAGGAGCTCAAGAAGGTGAAGGACCAGTTCCCGTCTTCTCCCTTTGCAGAAGACGCAAGAAAAGCCCTTGAGTTGCTAAAGTGAGACCCATGGCCCAAAAGCTCTTCCTTTCAGGTGACGAAGCCATAGCCCGAGGGGCCTGGGAGGCAGGGGTTAAGTTCGCCTCTGCTTACCCCGGAACCCCGAGTACAGACATAGTGGACTCGGCAGCAAAGTATCCGGAGATCTATGCCCAGTGGTCCCCCAACGAGAAGGTAGCCTTAGAGGTGGGCATAGGGGCCTCAAGGGCAGGGGTGAGGGTGCTGGTGGCCATGAAGCACGTTGGGCTCAATGTAGCTGCGGATCCCTTCATGACCTTCTCCTACACAGGGGTTGGTGGTGGCACCCTCATCGTTAGCGCCGACGATCCCGGGATGCACAGCTCACAGAACGAACAGGACAACCGCACCTACGCCCGCATGGCGAAGGTCCCTATGCTTGAGCCTGCGGATCCCGAAGAGTGCCGCAGGCTGGCCCTATTTGCCTACCAGCTAAGCGAAGAGTACGACACCCCGGTCCTCATGCGGATCACCACCAGAATAGCCCATGGCAAAGGTATTGTGAACATGGGGGAGCGCCAAGAGGTTGAGCCTGCCGACTCTTGGAAGGCAGACACCGAAAAGTGGGTTATGCTGCCCACCTTTGCCCGCATGAGACACCCAAAGGTTGAAGAGAGCATCCAGAAACTGGCTGTGCTCTCTGATCAATGGGAAGAGAACAGAATCATCAATTTGGACGGAGAAGCGGATTTCGGCTTCATCTCAAGCGGAGTACCGTACCAGTACGTCCGTGAGGCCTTTCCAGAGTCCCCTGTGCTGAAGCTAACAATGACCCATCCCCTGCCTGAGGAGAAGATCAGAGAGTTTGCAAGCAAGGTCAAAAGACTCTACGTGGTTGAAGAGCTTGACCCCTTCCTTGAGATGGCCATCAAGGCCATGGGGATAAAGGTGATAGGCAAAGAGGCCTTCCCCATCCTTGGAGAGCTCTCAACAGAGCTGGTTTATGAAGGGGTTACAGGAAAAGAGAGAAAGCCCTTAATCAACGTTCCAGAGAACCTACCTGCAAGGCCCCCAACCTTGTGCGCCGGCTGCCCCCATAGAGGTGTCTTCACCGTGCTGCGTAAGCTGAAGGTGGTGGTGATGGGAGACATTGGCTGCTACACCCTGGCGGGATTGCCCCCCCTCAACGCCCTTCACGCCTGCGTATGCATGGGAGCAGGCATTGGCATGGCCCACGGCGCCACCATGGCAGGGGCACCTTCGGACAAGACCGTTGCCATTATCGGGGACTCCACCTTCATGCACTCTGGGATAACCGGGGTGATGGACATAGTGTACAACAAGGGGGTGGCCACTGTGATTGTGCTTGACAACTCAACCACCGCCATGACGGGAAAGCAGGATCACCCGGGAACCGGGGTCACCCTGAAAGGGGAGAAGACGAAGAAGGTCTCCATTGAGGCCATATGCCGAGCCGTAGGGGTTGAGAGGGTGCGCTACATTGATCCCTACGATCTTGAAGAGACCCAGAAGGTGCTGAAAGAAGAGCTTGAGGCCAAGGAGCCTTCGGTGATCATCACCACAAGGCCCTGCACCCTCATCACCAAAGAGAGGCCCGGCATCACCTACACCGTTGATGAAGATAAGTGCATAGGCTGCGGTCAGTGCTCAAATGTGGCCTGTGTGGCGGTCTTCTTGAGCGGCAACGGCACCAAAGTGGCCAAGGTGGATCCCCTGCTCTGCTACGGCTGCGGGGTGTGCGCCCAGGTCTGCCCCACAAAGGCTATTGTGAGCACCAACGGAGATGGAAAGGAGAAGAGGCCATGAAGAGCTACAACCTCCTCTTTGCAGGAGTGGGGGGACAAGGGGTGCTACTGGCCTCTGAGGTGATCTCTGCCTTGGCCATGAACCGTGGCTGGGATGTGAAGAAGAGCGAAATCCACGGCATGGCCCAGAGAGGGGGCAGTGTGGTCTCCCACGTGAGAATCTCTGAGACCCAGGTCTTCTCTCCCACCATCCCTCTGGGAGAAGCCACCCACCTCGTCTCCTTTGAAGAGCTTGAGACCCTCAGGTACCTTGACCACATGAGCCCCCAAGGACTGGTGATCATGAACCTCCAAAGGGTGAACCCCATGACGGTGCTTGCGGGAGCCGCCGAGTATCCCACCAACGCCTCAGAACTCATAAAGGAAAGACTGAGGCTCATTGAGGTTAATGGGGTAGAGCTGGCCCAAAAGGCGGGGAATCCAAGGGCAGTTAACACGGTGCTTCTGGGTGTGCTCTCAAAGGACCTTCCCTTTGAAGAAGAGGAGTGGATAGACACCTTTAAGCAGGTGGTGCCCCCCAAGATACTTGAGATCAACCTCAAGGCCTTCAGGCTGGGGAGAGAGGCGGGCTAAGCCACCTCTCTCCAAAGAATCAAACCGCCAGGCGGAGTATCTTCTCAATAAGCTCTTTGGTGTACTCCTTGTAGCCCCAGTGGAAGGCGAGCCTGTTTCCGTTCTCTGCCAAGGCGGGGATGTCGCTCTCTGGGATGCTGGCCTCTGAGAGCCTAACAGGGCACTCAACCCTCTTCAGCCACCTCTCAAAGGCCTCTATGCCCTCATCAACTCCCTCAACCCCGAAGACCCTGCTGGCAAACCTCTTTATCTCTTCTGCCTTCTCATCCTTCATGAGCCTCATCCAAGCAGGCATCACTATGGCCAAGCCCGCCCCGTGGGCAATGTCGTAAAAGGCGCTAAGAGCATGCTCTATTGCGTGGCAGGGAAGCATAGGGGCAGCACTCACCCCGCACCAAGTGAGGCCCGAAAGTGCCAAAGAGGAGGCCCACATGAGATCGGCCCGAGCGGTGTAGTCCTCTGGGTTCTCCTGGGCCTGGGGGGTTCTCTCCACAATGGTCCTCATCAATGTCTCCATGATGCCCTCGGGAATGGGGGAGTTGAGGTCCTCCCTGTTCATGTAAACCTCAAAAACATGAGAAAAGGCATCAACCGCGCCGTAGGCCGTCTGATCCTTGGGAACGCTGAAGGTTATGGTGGGATCAAGCACCGAGACCTTGGGAAATAGATAGGGAGACCTGAAGCCGTATTTTGCCTTCTTCTCCTCGTTGGTGATCACCAACCCCGCGTTCATCTCTGAACCTGTGCCGCATATGGTGAGCACCGTGACTATGGGCAAGGCCGCCTTTATTGTCTGGGTGAACTCAAAGAACTCCCACACATCGCAGTCTGCAAGGGCCCCTGCGGCAATGGCCTTGGATTCGTCAATAACCGATCCCCCGCCCACGGCGAGAACAAGGTCCACCTTCTCTCTTTTGGCCTTCTCAACACCCTCCCGGGTATGGGAGAGCACGGGATTCGGCTTCACCCCTGAATGTTCAACCCACTCTATGCCAGCCTCTTTGAGGCTATCAAGCACCTGCTGGTAAAGCCCCGTCTTCTTTATTGACCCCTTTCCGTAAACCAGAAGCACCTTGCTTCCACCGTACTTCTTAACCAGCTTGCCCAGTTTTTTAACACCGTTCTTGCCAAAGACCACCTCGGTGGGATTCCAGAACACAAACGGCTGCATACCTCACCTCCCTGAACCTTCAGAGTATCCTCGTCTCCTTATTTTACACCTTTGTTGTCACCTTTCAAGAAGAGAGCGGTAGAGGGCTGCGGTTTTGGCAGCCATGGAACTCAGGGAGAAGAGCCTCATCTGTCTGTCCCTGGCCTGAAGCCCCAGCCTCTTTCTTAACCGGGGGTTTGTAAGCATCCTTGTGATGGATCGAGAGAGAAGCTCGGCCTCTTTTGGGGGCACCAGAAGCCCGGTAATCCCCTCTTCCATGGCCTCCTCAGCCCCTCCAACCCGGGTGGCAACAATCGGGGTACCCATGGCCATGGCCTCAAGGATGGCATTGGAGAACCCCTCTTTGAAAGAGGAGAGCACCATACAGGAGGAAGATTGAAGGATTGAAGGCACATCATCCCTCACCCCTGCAAATAGCACCCTTTTCAGACCCAAGCTTTCGGCCCTGCCCTTCAGCTCATCCTCCAAGGGGCCTCCACCCACAAGCAACAACCAGGCGTTGTCAAAACGGGCTTCAATCCCTCTCCAGGCCTTAAGAAGCACCCCATGCCCCTTTTGAGGCACTAAGCGGGCAACACATGAGACCACCTGGGCACCATGCGGGATCCCCAGCTCCTCAAAAAGGCCATCAGAATCACCCTTTAGCCCTGAGATGAGAACCCCGTTGTGAAGCACAGAAACCTTTTGGGGATCCGCACCGGTCTCCTCAAGATACTCCCTCCAGACCTCCCGGGATACGGTGATGGTGTGGGTGCGAAAGGGATGAAGAAAGGCATCTGTGAGCCTTTGACGGGATGAGTCCCAGTGCTGAAGGTTGTGGATATTGGCAATAATCACAGGAACCTGCCCCAAAAGGGCAGCCACAGTCGCAGAGGCATTGGGCCTGTACATGTGGCTGTGAACGATCTTGGCCCCCTTCTTTCTCAAGAAAAGGGCAAGCTTCAGCAAGCTCCATGGATGGAATCTCCCCTTGAAGGGGATAAGGGCGACAGGGATTCCAGCCTTTTCAAACTTTTCTGCCAAAGGACCCCGGGAGTGAATACAGACAACCTCGCAGTCAAACTCCCCTTTAAGCTCCTTGAGCACCGCAAGGAGACGCTTCTCCACCCCACCCACAGTGAGGTAAGAGATCACCCTGACAACCTTGGGTCTATTCACCAAGCAGCTCCCGGTAGAGGCCTTCCACCTTCTCAACGGCGAAGCCCTGATCCATCCGCCAAAGGGCCCTTCTGCGGGCTATGGCTCCCATCCTCTTTGAGAGCCTGCGGTTTGCTGCGAAAGGGGAAAGGGCCGCTGTGAGGGCAGAGGGGTTGTAAGGAGGAATCACCATCCCGGTGTGCAGGTGATCCACCACCTCGCCAATAGCCCCCACCTTGGTGCCCACCATGGGCCTTCCCGCGGCGTGGGCCTCCAGAGAGACACGGCTTGACCCCTCGGAACCAACAGAGGTAAGCACCATAAGATCCGCAGAGTCCATGAGAGCCGGTACATCAGAGCGGTGTTCCAAAAAGAGCACCTGGTCTTCAATTCCCAGAACCTTAGCGTGTCTCTCCAAGACGGGGAGCAGGTCCTCCCTCTTTCTACCCACAACAACCGCCTTTGCATTACCCCAGCTTCTGAGAATAGGCGCCACTCCCTCCAAAAATATCTGAAGCCCCTTCACCGGGGCGTAGCGAGAGATATTGAGGATAAGGATACCCTCTTCAAGGTCAATCTCTTTCCGAAAGCCATTCCCTCTGTGGCAGGAAGAGAAGCGCCCAAGATCAACCCCATCGTAGATCACCCTGATCTTATCCCGCCATGCCTTTTTGTGAAGGTAGGCATCTTTCACAGCGTGGGATACAGCGATAACCGCCTTCAGCCTGTGATGAATCACCTCGTTGAAGGGGTTGCCAGAGAGAGGAACCGGCACGTGTCTGGTCCTCACAAAGGGCAAAGAAGGGAAGAGAAGTGAGAGAAAAAAACCCAACCAGGTGTCGGGGGAAGAGTGGGTGTGAATAATTTGAACCTTATGACTCTTAACGATCCTAAGCAAGCTCACAACGTCTCTGAGCAACCTGCCCAGCCTGCGCAAAGGGGACATGTAAATGCCTGTTACCACCTCCACATTGGGGGTCTCCTTGAGCCTCTGGTAGAGATCGCTGCGAGAGAAGCAGACCAGCCCCACCCTGTGTCCCTTACCTGCAAGACCCTCAATGAGGGCAGCGGTGCTTGCCCCTGTGCCACCCTTGCCACGAATGGCCACCAGGTGAAGCACCTTGAGGCGAGGCTCTTTCTTCATGGCTTCAGGAGCCTCCAGTAGAGCCGCTTGATCGCTTCAACGGTGCCATCAAGGTTGAAGAGACGCTCAACCCTCTCTCTTCCAGCCTTACCCATGAGACGCCTCTTCTCCTCGCTTTTGAGCAACCCATCAATGGCCTCTACCAAGGCCTTGGCGTCCCCTGGAGGGACAAGAATCCCTGTACCCTCTGAGACCACCTCTGGAAGCCCCCCTGTTCTGCTTGCCACCACAGGCCTCTCCATGGCCATGGCCTCTATGGCCACCCTGCCAAAGCCCTCTTTGGCAGAGTGTAAGGAGGGCACCAAAACCACCTGGGAAGCGGCCATAAGCCTCGGTATATCATGGCGGTTTCCAAGAAAGATCACCCTCTCTCCAACCCTTAGCTCCTGAGCCAGCCCCCTTAGCACCCCGGGCCAGCTCTGCTCCTGAGCAGAGGCCTCACCGGCGAAGAGAAGATAGGGAGAGGGTTCACTCTTAAGCAGGCTTAGGGCCGTGATTGCCACATCGTGGCCCTTTGTGGTGTCAACCCTACCAACGAGAAGGAGGATAGGGGACTCTCTGTCTATTCCCAGCTCTTCCCTCACCCCTTCTCCCGTCACCTCACGAGGATTGAAGCAAGAGAGATCAACCCCGTTGTAGACCACCTCAACAGGTGTATTCTTCAAATCCTTCAAAGAATCGGCAACCGCCTGTGAAACACTGATCACCAGATGGGCATCTTCCAGCTTGTACTTCTCCACCTTGTCGGGGGTTACGGTGTTTCGGACATGCACCACAACAGGCAGGTTCAGCTTTTTGCCCAGATGCACCCCGTAAGGAGCATCCCAAAGGGTGTTGCAGTGAACAAGAGACACCTTCTCTACCTTAGCAAGATCCCTCAAGGCCTTGAGGGTGAAGGGCAGCCTGACCCAGTTCTTTGCTTTGCGCCACATGCCCATGGGTAGAATAGCGTACCTCACCCCTGCATCCTCAAGCTTCTGGGTGAGCACCCCCTCCCCAGAGGTGACCACAAGTGGAGAGAATGGAGAGAGCTCTCTGTGGCTAACCAGCTGGTAGAGGCTCTCCAAGGCCCCTCCGTAGCGCACCACCCCCTGAAGGTAAAGCACAGAAAGATTCCTCTTCATGGGGATTGTTTAATAACACACCTGCAGAAAAGAGATAAACCTGCAGTTAAGCAGGCTCAATCCAGCGTCTCTCTGCAAAGACCGAGTTGCCCAGAAGGCAGAAGACCTCGTAGGTGATGGTGCCAAGCCACTCTGCAATCTCAAAGACCGAGACTCCGGCCTCCCCCTGCCTTCCCATGAGCACCACCTCGTCTCCAATCTCAGCCTCTGGCACCTGGAAGAGGTCAAGAAGGGTGAGGTCCATGCACACCGTTCCCACCACAGGGACCCTCCTGCCCCTCACCACCATGAAGCCCTTGTTTGAGATGCCTCTAAGGTAGCCTGTGGCATACCCCACGGGAACTATGCCCAGAAGCATATCCCTTGGAGCCACAAAGGTTCGGCCATAGCTGATGCAGCTTCCCTTCTTCACCTGTCTTATCTCAACAAGGCGGGAGGCCACCCTCATGGCCTCCTTCGCCTCCTCAAAGCCCTTCAGCCCCCCGTAGAGCACTATTCCAGGTCTAACCAGGGTGTGATGAGACTTAGGATACCAGGCTATGGCGGCGCTGTTGGCAATATGAACCCATCTGGGTCTAAAGCCGGCCCTTTTCACCATCTCAACAACAGAGTTGAAGCGAATAAGCTGCTGCTGGGTGTACTCTCTGGCCTCCTCATCATCCACATCCGCCACTGAGAGGTGAGAGAGAAGGCCCTCTAAGCTGAGTTCAGGATGGGAAGAGATACGGTCAAGAAGATCCCTCAGCTCATCCTCGCCACACCCTCTCCTGCCCATTCCCGTGTCAACCTTCAGGTGAACCCCCAACCTCTCGCCGCATCTGGAGGCGGCCCGGGCAAGGGCATCAATAGCCTCGCTACAGCTAACAACAGGGGATAGCCTCTGTTTAACCACCACTTCGGCATCTTCAAGAAAGAACCCACCAAGCAGGATTATGGGCTGGGGGAATCCCGCCTCTCTCAGCTCTACTCCCTCATTGGGCATGGAGACCGCCAGCACCTCTGCTCCCTCCTCTGTGAAGGCCCTTGCAGCCTCCACCATTCCATGCCCATAGGCCCCAGACTTCACCACAGCAGCCACCGCAGTGCCAGGAGAGAGGAGGCTTTTAACCGCCCTCAGGTTGTTGCGAAGAATAGAGCCATCTACCTCTACACTCATCCATCCCATGGGGTGAGCTATACAGCGAGAAAGCGCTTCAGGCAAACCTAAGAGAGAATGGTAACAAGATGTGACACGTTAATAGAAAGGTCTTGGGCCAAAAGGGAGCGCTGAATCTGCATAATACAGGCGGGGCAATCGGTTAACACCAACTCCGCTCCCGACTCTCTGATCCACTCTGCCTTCTCTCTGCCCACCTCAGAGGAGAGATGGGAGAACTCAACCGAGAGGGTACCTCCAAAGCCACAGCACCTATGGGGGTTCTCCATGGGAGAGAAACGTTCACCCAGCAGCTCCTGAACCAGCTCAGTGGCATCTATCCCCTGGCCTCTGCCCAAATGGCAGGGCTGGTGCCAGGTGGCAAGCTTCACCCCTTGGGGCAGGCTTACAGAGAGATCCTCCCTGTGCCTCTGTAAGAGCTCCACAACATCCAACACAGGGAGAGGGAGGTCATACTCCTTTTTTAGGGTTGAGGCACAAGAGGCGCAGGCGGTGAGAATGAAGTCAGCCCCTGTTGACGAGAAGAGTTCTGTGTTGGCAGCTATGATGGCCTCTGCCTCCTTACGAAACCCCATGGCCAGATGTGGATGGCCACAGCAGAACTGATCCCGTGGCACAATGCACGAGTACCCCAGTCTGTGGAGCAATCTCACAGTGGCCTCGGCGATCTGGGGATAGGAATGGTCAATAAGGCAGCCCAGAAAGAGAAGAACCCTTCCTTTGGATCCCCCCGTCTCAATCCCACTGAAGGAGTTGCGAAAGGGAGTGGTGGATATAGGAGGCATAAAGAAGCCCTCCTCAAGGAGTTTAGGTATCCTCAAAAGCATACCTCGGGTCCTCCCATCAGGGGAGATTAAGCCCAGGGGTCCCGCGGTTTTAGCCATAAAGTCCATAGCCCTTGGATGGCTCAGCACCCAGGAAAGGGCCATCTTCCACCTGGGAGATCCGCCTCTCTCCCTCAGCAACCCCCTGCCCCTCTGGACAATCTCTGTGACGGGTACCTTGTTGGTGCACACATCCTCACAGGCCATACATAGGAGACAGGTGTGGAGGATCTCGTAGGCGGTGGCTGAGCCCCTGCAGCCCTCGGTGAGATGCCGGGTTAACACCACCCTTCCTCTGGCAACTGAGGTCTCTTGTCTAAGCACCTGAAGGGTGGGGCAGACGCTTCTGCACCTGCCGCACCTTACACAGAGGGAGAGAGACTCTTCCCACTGTTCTGCCTTTGAGGTCATGGCTAACCTTTATCGGCTCAGGGTATCAGACCGCCAAGAGGAGAGCACCTCTTTGAGAAGAAGGTAGAGCCTGCGCACAGGGAGTCCCACCACATTGGTGTAAGAGCCTCTAACCTCCTCCACCAGACAGGCTCCATGCCCTTGAATACCATAGGCCCCTGCCTTGTCCATGGGCTCTCCCGTTGACACATAACGTTCAATCTCCTCTTCTGTGAGAACCCCGAATCTAACAAAACTCTCTTGAAAGAAGTCCTCTTCTCCCCCTGGATAGGCCACGCACACCCCTGTGATCACCCTGTGCTCTCGTCCAGAGAGCATCTGCAGCATCTCCACTGCCTCTTGGGGAGTTTCGGGCTTTCCCATAATTCTCTCATCCAACACCACTACTGTGTCCGCACCTATCACCAAAGAGTTTGGATAAAGATCAAACACCTCCCTGCACTTCTGAGAGGCGGCCGTAAGAGCGTAATCCTCAGGAGACTGGCCACTATCAGGGCAGGGTTCTTTTGCAGGAATCACCACCTCAAATCGGGGTAGAATGAGACTTAAAAGCTCTCGCCTACGGGGGGATGCCGATGCCAGGATGAAGCTCACTCCCCCTGGCACCGGCAAAAGCGTTTCAGGCAGGCTCAAGGTTCCTTGCCAACTACCTCTTTACTTACACTCACACGCAGGCACCCACTCCCAATGCACCTTACACTTTCCAGGCACAAAACGGGACTCGTAGTGCCCACAACCGCAGCAACACGGATCTGCCACCCAGACACACTCCCAGTGTCCCGGATCGCAGGTGGTAACTGCCTTCCAGTATCCCCTTACACAACAATCACAACAGTTGCAGCAATTGCAGGTGGTACAACAGGTGGTGCAGGTTGCGACTGCGCAGGTTCCACAGCAGTCACAGCACTGCGCCTGTGACGTAGAAACACCCAAGCCAATCACCAAGGCCAGCGCCAAAAGCAGAGACGCCAGAATAGTCGCTCTTCTCCTCATGCGATACCACCTCCTTCACCCATCTAATCTTCACCTTTTACCTGCCCTTGCCCCTGCCTTTACAATTATTGAATGCAAAGGTCAAGCCCTATTTCCTCAACGGGCCTTTCTCTCGCCAGATGTTTGAGAGAATGCCAGCAGCGGCATAAGTGACCACCAGCGAGGATCCTCCGTAGCTCATTAAAGGCAAAGGAACCCCAACCACAGGCAACAACCCCATGGTCATTCCAACGTTGATGAAGAAGTGGAGAAGGAACATGGTGGCAAGACCTGCCCCCACAAGGCAGCTGAAGCTATCCCTGGCATATCTTGATACGGCGTATGATTGCCATATAAAGACAGCATAGAGAAGCAAGAGAAGAACACTGCCCACAAAGCCCCACTCTTCTGCAAATACCGCAAACACAAAATCGGTGCACTTCTCTGGAAGAAAGTTGAGTCTGCTCTGGGATCCGTGACCGTAGCCCTTCCCCAGAAGGCGTCCTGAGCCTATGGCTATCTTTGACTGAATCAGGTGATAACCCTTGTTAAGAGGATCTCTCTCGGGATTGAGCACCGCTCTTATCCTGTCCTTCTGATACTCCTTGAGCACCACATCGGAGTTCCAGATCACTGGAATACAGAGGGCAAAGACCACCATGATACTCAAAGCGGTCTTGGGACGAACAGAACGGTGAAGCACCATAGTACCAGAGATACCCATCATCACCAGAGCCGTGCCAAGATCGGGCTGGCTTGCTGTGAGCAGAAAGAGAGGAGCCAGCACCCCAAGGGGTTTAAACAGGGTCACGAAGTTGTAAGGTTGTCTCTCCTTCTCAATCACCCAGGCAGTGGCAAGCACCAGAGAGATCTTTGCAAACTCAGAGGGCTGAATCTGGAAAATCCCCAAGTTTATACGACGCTGGGCCCCCATGGTGGTAACACCTGCAACATCCACTGCCACCAAGAGAAGAACCGACAAGAGGTAAAGAGGACCTGTAAGGCGTCTCCAGGCATCAGAGGGAAGAATCAGCATGGTGAAATAGGCAGCCAAACCCAACATGTGCCAGAAAACCTGCTTCATAACCAGAGAAGGTGGAGAGACGCTGGATAGGGTAACCAGTCCCACCACTCCTAAAAGCACCATTGGAATAAAGAGCCTGAAGGGAGGCACCAACCTGCGGAGTAAGGAATCCTGGCTACTCATCTTGCTGGGGATCCTCTCCTTTAAGGTAGTAAGAGATAAGCCTGCCCACCAAGGGGGCGGCGCCTGAGCCACCGTGGCCACCGTGCTCAACAATGGCAGCTACTGCTATCCTGGGATCTTCAACAGGGGCAAAGGCGGCAAACCAAGCGTGATCCCTCATTTTGTAGGGGATCTCCTCTATCTTTGTGTGGGGAACCTTCTGGTGCACCACCTGGACCGTTCCCGTTTTGCCTGCCACATGGATACCCTCCACCTTAGCAAGATGGGCTGTGCCATGCTCCTCCTCCACAACCCCTTGCAACGCCTTTATTATCACCCTTAGAAAACGCCTCTTCAAAGGAAGCTGCTTCTCAGGAAAGCTCTTGCGAGGAGAGAACAAGAGATGCGGGGTTACGGCCTTTCCCATCTCTCCCACCGTGGCCATGAGATGAGCGATCTGAAGAGGAGTAACAAGAAGATAGCCCTGCCCTATTCCCATGATGAGGTCCTCCCCGGGAAACCACACCATGCCCAGCCTCTTCTTCTTCCATTCACGGGAGGGCACCACACCCCTGTACTCGTGGGGCAGATCTATGCCCGTGCGAGCACCAAGGCCAAGAAGACGGGCATACTTGCCCATCTTGTCAACAGTGAGCATCTCCCCCAGCTTGTAGAAGTAGATATCACAAGACTCAACAATGGCCCTGTGAAGGCGCACAATCCCGTGGCCACTACGCTTCCAGCATCGGTAACGACGGTTCTTGAAAATATAGACCCCCTTGCACACCTCAGGGGTTCTGGGAGTGATCACCCCTTCTTGAAGCCCCGCCAGCCCCACCACCACCTTGAAGATGGAACCTGGGGAGTAGAGGCCCTGGATGGCCCTGTTCTGTAAAGGATGGTTGGGATTGCGGATAAGCCTTCTCCACTCCCTGGGGTTTAGAGACCTGGTGAAGAGGTTCGGGTCGTAGGCTGGGCTACTGGCCATTGCCAGAATCTCGCCGTTTCTGGGATCCATGGCCACAATAGCCCCCACCTTGCCTTTTAAGAGCTTTTCCGCCTCTCTCTGGAGTCTCACGTCTATTGTGAGACGGATATCCTTTCCGGGAATGGGCTTGGATCGGTTAACCATGCGAACCTTCTTGAGCCTTGCGTCAACCTCCCACTGCTCCCATCCCCCTATTCCCCTGAGAAGATCGTCGTACTGGCGTTCAATGCCAGTCTTACCAATCATGTCACCGCCCCAGAACCGCCCCTGTTGAAGCTCCTTTGAAGAGACCTCTCCCATGTATCCAATAACATGGGATGCCAAGGTGCCATTGGGATAGAACCTTCTCTCTTCAGGGGAGAGGATGATTCCCGGAAGCATCCACTCCCTCTCCGCCACCCGGGCAACCTCTCTCTCTGAGAGGTCTCTCTTAATCAGGCAAGCCACTGTAGGGTTTTTTCTGGCGTCCTCTATCCTCTCCTCAAGCTGCTCCCGAGAGATCCTTAAGAGCCTTTTCAACTCCTTCTTCAGATCATTCCACCCCTTCTTGGGAACATCGTCTGCCAGAAGATAGAGGTTGAAAGAGGGTTTGTTTATGGCCAAGGGAATCCCGTTTCTGTCCAATATCCGTCCCCTAACTGGACGCACCCTGTAAACCCTCACCCTGTTCTTCACTGAGAGCTTCAAGTATTTTTCGCCATTCACAATCTGAAGCCTCAGTAAGGCAAAGAGCAGAACGGTAAGAAGCACAACCAAAGCAAAGTAGAAGTAGGCTATTCTCCCTCTCAGCTCTTCCAGGAGGCGAAGGTCCCAAGAGGACATCTCAATCTTCCTTCAAGACCGCCAAGGTTGCCCCTGCTCCTCCTTCGGAGCCTGGAAGATCCTCTATGCGTGAGACCAAAGGATGCTCCTGCAAGGCCTCTCTCACAGCAGACTTCAGTATGCCCTGACCCACTCCGTGAACCACCCTTATGCTCTCTCTGCCAGCTAAGTAGGCGTCGTGGATCTGGCGATCAAGTAGAGCAAGGGCATCGTCAACCCTCTGACCTATCAAGTTTATCTCGTAGGGAGGAGCCTTCACCTTTGCAGGGCGAAAGAGCACATCCTGAGGTGAGTCAGGAGCTTTGGAAGCATCTCCTTTGCGCACCAACTCAAGCTCCTCAATGGGCACCTCAATCAAGAATCCACCCGCCTCAACCCTGGCCTTTTTGGAGCTCAACCAGACCACCGGGCCCTCTTTGGATGTGCCCTTTATCTTCACCACATCTCCAATCCTTATGGGTTGAGAGGTAAAAGAAATAGGCCTTCTCTTGCCTGTCTCTTTGACCCTATCAGCCACCTCACGCTGTAGCCTATCAAGCTTACGATGATCAGAGAGGCTGCGACGGGCTTCCCGAATCTCCTCCTTCAATTCAGTAAGGCGGCGGAGCTCCTCTTCCCATAGCCCCTCAATCTCTTCCCTTCTCTTTCTCAGCCTCTCTTCTTCTTGGGCGATACGCCGCCTCAGCCTCTCTTCATCCTTCTTCAACCGTTCCTGCTGGGATTTAACCCTCTTTATCTCTCTCTCAAGCTCCCTGATGAACCTGTCAGCCTCCTTCTCCCTCTTGCCCTTCCATCTCATGGCCTTCTCAATCACCCTTCTGGGCATCCCAAGCCTCTGAGCAATGGCAAAGGCGTTGCTACGACCGGGAACCCCTATCTCCAATCGGTAAAGAGGCTGCAGGGTCTCAACGTCAAAGGCCACAGAGGCATTCTCCATCCCCCTTCTCATCCGGGCAAAGGCCTTGAGAGAGTCGTGGTGAGAGGTGACCATCACCCACACCCCCCTGCTGTGAAGCTCATCAATGATGGCCATGGCCAAGGGAGCCCCCTCTGCAGGGTCGGTGCCTGCGCCTATCTCATCAATCAGCACAAGCCCGGGAGGGGCCGCCTTCTCAACCATCTCTTTGATCCTGGAGATATGGGCAGAGAAGGTGGAGAGATTCTGCTCAATGTTCTGTTCGTCTCCAATGTCAGACCATATGTTTGTGAAGATTTTGAACTGAGAGTCTTCGCTAACAGGAACTGGCAGCCCGCTCTGCACCATGAGGGCAAGTAACCCAACGGTTTTGAGGGCCACGGTCTTCCCCCCAGTGTTGGGCCCTGTGATCACCAAGGTGGTGAACCCCTTGCCCAAAGTGAGGTCAAGGGGAACGGTTCTATCCTTTCCTTTCTGAAGCAGAAGCAGGGGATGATATCCCTTCTGAATGGAGAGTGCCCCCTTCTGAACCACCGCTGGAACATTGGCCTCCCACTTCAAGGCCCATCTCGCCTTGGCAAAGGTGAGATCAAGGTGTCCCAAAATCTGGCGGTTCTTCTTGAGAGAGCCCAGATGAGAACGGATCCTCTCCGCCGCACCCAAGAGTATCCTCTCAATCTCCCTCTTCTCTTCCCTCTCAAGAGAGACCAGCCGGTTGTTGAGATGAACCACTTGCTGGGGCTCAAGAAAGGCGGTCTCTCCTGAGGCAGAGTGGTCTTGAACCACCCCCCCAATACGGTGCACGCTGCCAGACTTCACGGGAATAACATAACGACCGTTCTTTATGGTTATGGAGCGATCCCTGAAGTGGGACTGGAGCTGGGGTTTAGCCAGCAGCCTCTGAAGAGAGCCCATTATCTCCCTTCTTGTGAGGTTCAACCTTGAGCGAACCTCCCATAAACCGGAAGAGGCCTCGTCCCTGATCTCTCCAGAGGAGTCAAAGATGGAGCGCAAGCTCTCCATAAGCCCCTCAAGGGGACGCAGGCCCTTGATCCAGCCGGAGATAAGGGAGAAACGCTCCTTCTCCTGCCATCTGGTCTTTAAGGCCGTTAGCTCTTCCAAGAAGAGAAGCACCTCCCAGGCCCCTTGCTTGGGTATTGAGCTACCCTTGGGTCTCACCATCTCAAGGTAGGGAAGAATGTCTGGAACACCCTCCAAGGAGAAGGGCTCCCCCTCTTCTTGCAGGACAGCCGTGGCCTGGGAAACCTCCTGGAGGCGTCTCACTATCCAGGGATAAGAGGCCTTGGGACGCAGAGAGAGCAAGAGATCACGCCCTAAGGGCCACTGTGCAAAGGCAGAGACGCCCTCCAGCACCTTTTGAAACTCCAAGTGCCTGAGGGTGTCCCTCTCGGCAACCTCTAACCTGCTGGAATCTCCTATCCTACAGCCTCCAGAAGCTTTCTCACCAAGGCGTTCACCTCTTTGCCATCGGCTTTGCCCTTCACAGCAGGCATAACCTCCTTCATCACCTTTCCCATCTCTTTGGGAGAGGTTGCCCCGCACCTCTCTATGGCCTCTCTGATTATGGACTCAAGCTCCTCTTGGGAAAGCTGCTTGGGCAGATAGGCGCTTAGGATCTCAAGCTCACGCTCCTCCTTGGCGGCAAGCTCATCCCTCCCACCCTTCCTGTACTGCTCAATTGACTCTTTACGCTGTTTGGCAGCCTTCTGGATAATTGAGAGGATATCCCCCTCTTCCAGCTCTCCCCCTGCATCTATCTCCTTGTTCTTGATCTCAGACATGAGAAGCCTCAGGGTAGAGAGTTTCACCTTGTCCTTCTCCTTCATAGCCTGCTTAATATCCTGCTGAATCTGGTCCTTTAGCCCCATTCTCAACCTCCTTTGCCTTATTCCTCGCCCTCTCCCTATCTTTTACTCCCAAGTAGGTACTATTAAAAGTGCAGGCTTTTCATCTCTGCTATTGACCTTCTGCTCTTCAGGTGTGTAGAAGCCTTACCAGATAGAGCCGAAATCCGGTTGGTTGCAGGGCTTGAGAAAGGAGGTTGAGGTTTAAGGCCTTGCGTATCGGCGAAACTCCTAATCTCCCGCTGCCCCGGTGGGGGAAGAGGAAGATGAAAGAAGGGGAAAGTAGAAAGGCCCGCGAAAGGGCAAATATAGCGGAGGCAAGTGATGTCAAGAGGTACAGTGAAGTGGTTCAGCGATCAGAAGGGGTATGGATTCATCACCCCTGAGGAAGGTGGAGAGGATCTTTTTGTGCACTACTCAAACATTGAAGGAGAAGGCTTCAAGACCCTGAGAGAAGGCCAAGAGGTTGAGTTTGAGGTGGCCCAGGGCCGTAAAGGGCTTGAGGCAATAAAGGTTAACGCCCTGTAAGACAAAAAGGACAACAAAAAGGCCCCCTTGTGGGGCCTTTATTTTTAGAGCACCTTGCAATTTTATTCAAAAGATCTCTTGACTTACCACCACTCTCTGGAACATAAGGTGCTCTGTCACTGGCCGGGGTAGCTCAGTCGGTAGAGCAGTGGACTGAAAATCCACGTGTCCCCAGTTCAATTCTGGGCCCCGGCACCATTCCTCACTTCAATATGATCTTTAAGGCAGTAAAGAGCAGAAGCACTGCAAAGGCTCTGCGTAGTACTTCAACTTTCACCTTAGCAGTTAGCCTTGCCCCAACCTGGGCACCTAAAGCGCCCCCCAGAACCAGACATATCCAAGATGGAAGGTGCACATAGCCCAAGGAATGGGCAGGAAAGAGATGCCCCGAGGTGGTGCCAAAGAGGATGTATCCCAAAGCCCCTGTGCCTGTGATGAAAGGGATAAGGGAGGCAGAGGTGCCAACCGCCATGGTCATAGGAAACTTCAAGACGATCACCATAAGAGGCACCGCCACCACCCCTCCCCCAATTCCAAAGAAGGAGGCAATGGCACCCACCATCACCCCCACAGGGAAGAGCACCACGGGCTTAGGGGTAGAGAGGTTATTCTCTTGGTTAGGCTTAACTCCCACATTAAGCCCAATACGGGCAGCGGCATAAAATAGAAGCAGGGCAAAGGCCTTCTTCATAATCAAACCGTTCACATGGGTGGCAATGGTTGATCCAATAAGGGCACCAAGCAATCCCCCTGCCGCAACGAAGGGAAACCCCTCTTTGTGAAAATGTCCCTTCTTTATGTGGGCCAAGGAGCTGGAGAGGGAGAGAAAGGTTGCTGCGGCCAGGCTGGTGCCCAAGGCCATGTGAACCGCCACCTCATGGGGAAACCCTATGGTGGGAAAGAGGTAGAAGAGGAGGGGAACCATGATAACCCCCCCACCTATTCCTAAAAGGCCGGCCAGAAAGCCCGCCAGAAGCCCAGTGAAAAGAAGAAGCAGATAAGCAGCTATCTCTTTATCCTCCCACTGCACCAGCCAGTTTGAAAATGGGGAGGTAAAGGGCAATAACTATGGTGCCTATGAACCCCCCAATAAAGACCAGCATCAAGGGCTCAACCATTGAGGTCAACGCCTCAACGGCAGCATCAACCTCGTCCTCAAAAAAGTCCGCAACCTTATCCATCATCTCATCAACAGCTCCAGTCTGCTCACCGGCAGCGAGCATCTCAAGCATCATGGGAGGGAAAACCCCAGAGACCTGAAGGCTCTTTGACAACAGCTCACCCTTTGCCACATCGTCTCTGGCCTTGAGAAGAGCATCGGCTATCACCTTGTTACCAGAGGTGCCGGCGATTATGTCCAACGAATCAAGAATCGGAATACCGCTCTTCACCATTGTGGCAAGACTTCGGGAGATACGGGCCACTGCAACCTTTCTCATGAGGGGCCCGATAATGAACACCCTGAGAGAGAGTCTGTCTATGAACTCCTTAATCTGATCCACCTTCAAGAGAAACTTCATGGCCACTCCGAAGGCCACAAGACCAATCAGCACATAGACATAAGAGGATCTGAGAAAGTTGCTCATATCAATAATGAACTTGGTTAAGGCAGGAAGCTCAACATGGGACTGGTTAAAGATATCAACAAAGGTTGGCACAATCTTTATGAGCAAGAAGGCTGCTATACAGATGGCCATGACAATCACAAACAAGGGATAAACCATGGCCGTTATAACCTTACGCCTGAGGGCGAGTATCTTCTCAATAAAGATAAACCAGCGATTGAGCATGAGATCCAGATTACCAGTGGCCTCTCCTGCCTCAACCATGCTTATGTAGAGTTTGCTAAAGGTCTCTGGATGACGCTTCAAAGCCTCTGAGAACTTACTGCCACCCTCAACATCCTCTCTTATCTCAGTAAGAATCTGGGCCAGCTTCTTGCTGGTCACCTGTTGAGCAAGGGTGTTTATTGCCGTAGGCAGAGGAATTCCTGCCCCTATCATGGCAGCAAGCTGTCTGGTGAAGACGGCAACATGTTTAATCCTAACCTTGGGCTTAAGAAAGGGAAGAGAGATCTCTTTCCTCAGTCCCTTCTCAACGGGTTTTATTGTGAGGGGATAGAGCCCCTGGCTTCTCAGCTTTCTCTCGGCCGCTTGAGGAGTAGGAGCATCAACCTCTCCTGAGACAACCTCCCCATCTACATCCCGGGCCTTATAGCTGAACTTCAATCAATCTCTCCTAAATGTACTCTAAATGGACAGCCCCCCATGTTCCACAAGAGTCGCACCTGTCGTTCCACTGGTCCAGGACGGCACCGCATTCCTGGCATTTGAACCTCTGAAGCAGCCCTTCGGTGCATCCCTTTGAATACATCTCCAAGGCGATCTTATCCTCTCCATTGGCCTCCCTGGCCTTGGCCCTCAATAGATCCGCCATGGCAATGGGGGCATCAATGAGCCCTGCCGCCTTCACCGCCTCAGAGAACATTCCCAGTCTCAAATAGAGCATCACCAAAGGAATGCGAGACTGGGGGCTTTTGGTGTTGGCAGAGGCGAACTTCTGGAAGAAGTGGATGGCCTCTGCAGGGTGGTTCTCTTCTGCCACAAGCTCCATGAGCCTCTCTGCAAGCTCAAGAGCTTCAGGGTTCTCCATAAGCCCCTTCTGAAGCCTCTCCACCGCCTTTTTGGGCTCTACCAACTGGGAATAGGCCATGTAGGCAGGAACAAACTTTGGGTACTTCTTGGTCAACTTAAGCATGGCTGCCGCATCCTTCTCTTCCAAGGCAACCTGATATAGCAACCCCGTTAACCTCTTCTCCTCTTTTTCACGAAGGCTTTGGGGGGTCTCCTTCACCAGCCTCTCCTGAAAGGCTATAGCCCTGCTGCTCTCGTGTAATCCAAGATGAGCCTCCACAAGCAACCTCAACACCACCGCCTTGGGAGCCTTTTTATCTTTGAGCAGGGGCTTAAGCTCATCTAAAGCCTTAGAGTAATCCCCCATGGCCAGAAGGGTTCGGGACATCTCTATGCCCAAGACAGGGTTCTGTCCACCAGCCTGCTTCAGCTTAGTGTTAAGCTGAAGAGCCTCTTTGAGACGTCCCTCTTCTCTCAATACTCTACTCATAAGGGCACCAGCCAGCACAAAGGAGGAGTCTTCCTTCAAGGCCTTCTTCAACAGCTCAAGGGCATCCTCCTTTCTACCCTCCCCATAAAGGGTCTCTGCTGCAGAATAGAGAGACTCAACCAAGGAGCGGGTCTCTTCCCTCTTCTTCCACTTACGCCTCTCAACAAGGAAGCCAACCTCGCGTCCAAGGTTCATGAGGTAAGAGACGAGAAAGCCCACAGTCATCAGCACAACAACTACCAGAACAAAGGGAACATCGTAGGCAATATGGTTGGTGAGTTTAACATGCACAGACTGTGGATTCATCATAAGAACATAGATCACCAATGCCAAAGGTATGATTGACGCTAAAAGAAACCTCATTCCTCCTCCTCCTTAGGCCAGAGCTTAGGCACGTCTCCCCACAATCTATCCAGATCGTAGAGCCTTCGTTCTTCCTCTCTGAATACGTGTACAGCTATATCACCGTAATCCAGTAGAATCCACTTTGCAGTATCATAGCCCTCCATGCGCCACAGATGCCAACCCCTCTTTGAGAAGGCAATCTCAACCTCGTCTGCAATGGCCCGGGCCTGGGCGGTGCTGAAAGCGGTACATATCACAAAGGCGCCCACTATTGCACTGTACTCCCTTAGATCCAAGGCCACGATCTCTTCCCCCAACTTATCCTCCATGGCCCCAACGGCCACCTGCACCTTACTTAAAAGGCTATCTTTCTGCCCCACATCCTCTTCAAGAACGGTACAACCCATGCTCTCCAATGTACTCTTCCACCTCTCCTTTTACCAGGTATTTTATCCCCAATCCCTCACCCAATCTACCTCTAATCATAGAAGAAGAGATACCTATCTGTGGAACCGGAGTCAAACGAAGGGTGTTTGAAGCCCCCTCAACCTCGCACCTCCAAACCCTACCCTCAATATGGTAGAACTCTACCTGGGGAAACCTGAGAGAGAGCACCTTTAGATACCTTTGTAGCTCTTCTGAGCTAACTTCAAAACCGGCCCTCTCCATAACCACTATGCTCGTCTGGCTCAGGACCCTGGGAGGTTGGTGCCAGGTGTGGATATTTAGAAAGGCCTCTGTGCCAATAATGAAGTGGAACTCTCCTTTGTAGAGCCTTTTCAATTCCTCAAGGGTGTCAGCGGTGTAAGAAGGGCCATCTCTTTCTGCCTCAATCTCGCACAACTCAAAAGCGGGGTTATCCTCTATGGCCAACGCCACCATCTTGCTCCTGTGGCGATATGAGAGCACCTCTCTCTTGTGGGGAGGAGAGGCAGAGGGAATGAAGAGAATCCTGTCTAAAGCCGCATCCTCAAGCACCCATTGGGCCACGATGAGATGGCCCATATGGATAGGATTAAAGGTGCCTCCAAAGAGTCCCAGCCTCACAAAAGGTCCTCCCCGTAAACCACCTTGGAGTCCCTTGGCAAGGCCTCCAAAAAGAGCCTGCCGTAGGACTTCTTAACTATTCTGGGATCAAGCAGATAAACCCTGCCTCTGTCCTCTTCGGTGCGAATCAACCGGCCAATCCCCTGCTTAAAGAGAATAACCGCATCGGGAAGAGAGAAGTCAGAGAAGGGATTCATCCCCCTTGACTGCAAAAACCTGCTCATGGCCTTAACCATGGGCTCATCTGGAGACCTGAAGGGAAGCTTAACTATCACCAAACTCTTCAAAGAGTCCCCCGGCAGGTCAACCCCCTCCCAAAAGCTCGCCACTCCCAAAAGCACGCCTTGTGGGTCCTCTGCAAAGGCCCTCTGAAGGGCCTCTCTTGGCCCATCGCCCTGAATGTACCACGATAGATGAGGAAACCTGGCTTTAAGTCTCTCCCCTAGCTGTCTCATGGTTGAGATGGCGGTGAAGAGACACATTGTGCCTCCTCCCTCCCTCTCCACGATTGACTCAATAAGGCGGCATAGCTCATCTAAATAGCCCCTATCCCTTGGATCAGGAGCATCGGAGAAGAGCACCACCTCCATCTGCCTCCCCCAATCAAAGGGAGACTCCACAACAAGCTCCTTGGCGTAGGCTGGAATCCCAAGGCTTCTCCTTAGATACCCAAAGGAGCCTCCTACCGTGAGGGTGGCAGAGGTAAGCACCACCGCCTCCATAGAGCTAAAGAGCAACTCTGACAGTAGTTCCCCTACATCCACCCTGATGAGCCTGAACACGGGATGGATATCCTTTTCAGGAGGCTCAACCCACCTAACATCCCCTTCCCTCTTCGCCTCCACAAAGCCTTTCAGCCCATCCCTGAAGGAGACCACATCCTTCACCCCAAGCTCCAAGGAGAGACGGGCTGCAACCTCTGGCTCCATCTCCCTCAGCAACACCTCACTGGCCAGCACAGCCTTGTCCAAGTGGAATACTATCTCTTTCAACATCATCTCTATCTCTGGTGTAACCACCCTCTCCCACTCAACATTGGTCTCCTTCTTCTCCCACAGGGGAAGAAGCTCACGGGAAAGGTTTAGCACCTGCCCTCTCACCGGAGACAACCACTGGATCACCTCTTCTTCCATATTGGCCAGAAGGCTCCGTTTTTTGGTTATTCCCTCCAGTACCTCTGAGAGTCTGCCAAGATCCACGTTGCAGCCCAACACCTCCATGGCCACCCTCTCCAGTTTGTGGGCCTCATCAATCACCAGAACCTGGGGATGAGGCATAGAGGTGTTCTCTCCAGCGAGATGGCTCAAAAGGATGTGATGGTTCACCACCACTACCTGAGACTTCACAGCCTGACGCACCATCTTAAAGTAGAAACACCTGCGGTTGTAAGGACAGCTGTTTCCAAGGCAGTACTCTCCGCTGCTCCCCACAAGGTAAGAGAGGTTAAAGAAGGGAGATCTCTCCAAGTCTCCATCCTCTGTCTGCCTTGCCCACTCCATCACCTGGGCAAGCGTCTCCTTGTCCGCACCTCCTCGTCCTGCAGCCCAGTGAAGCTTAAAAAGGCATAGGTAATTCTGTCGCCCTTTGAAGAGGGTGGCCTTGAAGGGATGGGGTAGCACCTTTTGCAGCAAAGGCACCTCGTGATTCATGATCTGGTTCTGAAGGTTCTTGGTGGTGGTTGATATGATAACAGGGTCATCCCTATCCCAAGCCGCTTTAATTGCTCCAGCAAGATAGGCCAGGCTCTTGCCCGTTCCAGTGCCCGCCTCAATAACCGCCACTCCCCCTTCCTCAAAGGTCTCCAATATGACCTGGGCCATCTCCTCCTGCCCTTTTCTGTATTTGAAGCCCTCCCATCTCTGGGCCAGAAGGCCAGTAGAAGAAAATAGGCTCTCCCACTCAATATCCACCATCAGCTTCCCCCGGCTGTAGGTGCCCAGAACTTCCTAAGTTTGGCAGCAATGATCTCTCTTTTTGTGATAGGCGTGAACATGGAGTAGAACTGTTCAACGCTGCAGGTGGCATTGCCAAGTATCTCTCTCCTCTTCTCAAGAAGCTCAGGTAGTGCAAGAAGACCATGAAGTTTTCCTTTGAAGTAAGGGCCCCATTGACCGAGTTTAACGCAAAAGTAGAAAAACATGGCCATCTCTCCCAAAAGATAGGGCAAGAAACACCTAAGGAGTATTGAAACAGGGAGGTTCTTAACCCTCACGAAGGTGGTGTTTCTCACAGTGTAGTAAACAGAAAGAGGGCTATTGTTCACTATTGAAGATCTAACCTTGTGATGGACCACAGCCTTGGGAGAGTACCACACCTCCCATCCTCTCCACCACGCCCTCATAGAGAGGTCCATATCCTCCCAGATGAGAAAGAAGTCCTCATCAAAAAAGCCCACATCCTCTATGCACTCCCTCTTGTAAAGGGCGGCCCCTGCACAGCCCCCCACCACCCTCTCCTCTTGAGATCGGCAGGATGCAGGCTTACCCTCACCCATCTTAAACCCCTTGAGCACTGTGGAGAAACCGTCACCTGCGCTGTCTATTATCGCTTCTCCGTAAACAAGGAGCTTTGAAGCCACAATTCCACATCTGGGATGGCGCTTCATGGTCAAGACCATCTCTTCCAACCACCGGGAGTCTGCAACTGCATCGTTATTCAAGAGGGCTATGAGATCCCCTTTGGAAACCTGAAAGCCAAGGTTGTTGGCCTTGGCAAACCCAAGGTTCTCTCCAGTGGGGATAACGGTTAGGGGCAACCTGCCGTCAAAGGAGTGAATCACCCCAAGGGAGTTATCGGTGGATCCGTTGTCAACAACAACCACTTGAGCCGGAAGCATACTCTGGTTGGTGAGGCTCTCCAAACACTCTCCAATAACGGCCTCACCGCTCCAGTTCACCACTATTACGGTTATCTTAGGGGATTCCACAGGGCTCATTCCCGGGGAGTGGCAACAACATAATATCCAGGTGCCCTCAGGCACGATTCATCAACACCTGGCAGTATTCCCGCAAGCCTCTTAAGCTCATCCTCATACTTCTGAGGTAAAGGAGCAGGCTGGGGCTCCTGAACCAGCACCTCAAACCCCGCCTCTTCAAACATCTCCCTCAAGGTGGCCTTTGTGAAGAAACGGAGATGCTCTACACACAAAAGACCCACAGGCACATAGTCAAACCTTCCCTGAAGCATGGCCCTGATAATGGGATAGAATCCTGTGTTAGGCACAGAGACTATCACCCTTCCCTTTTCAGTCAGCCATCCCCTAACCTTTCTCAAGAATCCCCAAGGATCTCTAAGGTGTTCTAAAATGTCTCCCAGAACCACAAGATCAAAAATCCTGTTCCAGTTGGGGGTATCCAACTCCACATCCATCACCTCTACCCTGTCCAGCACCTTGGCGGCCTTAGAGGCAGACTCTTCAAGGATCTCTATTCCCCAAACCTCACATCCAAACCTGTTTTTCAAAAGCCTGCCGAACTCACCCTTGGCACAACCCACATCCAAAACCCGTTTGGGGGCAAAGGTGATAAACTTAAGCATATCCTCGCGACTGCTGCCGTAAAAGTCTGCAAAAAAGTGGACCAAGCCACCGGCGGCAACAATTCTTCCACCCTTAGCCACCGCCTTCAATATGTCCGCAAGGGGAAGCTCGTCTCTCAAACCTTGAAAGGAAGAGGCAGGCAGGGCGCCAATCAGGGGATTGAACTCCCCTTGAACCTCTCTTCGCTCATGGCTCCAGCCCTTTCCAATCTCCTCAAGATCATTTGGGGTCCAATAGGCCACAGGGAGACCCTGAGAAGGAGGGAAAGAGGGCCCCATGGGAAGGGCCAGAGCCCCCCCCTCTTTCAAAGCCGACACTAAGGGCCTCCACCAAGAGGTGGAAAAACACGCCCGTCTTGTCAAAGAGATGACCAGAAACTCCACCCTATTATCCTCAACCACCCTCTTCAACTCAGCGGTGGAAGAGGCTTGGGGAAAAGAGAGGGAAACGGCTTTATCCCCTGCGCTCTTCTTAAAAGTGTCAAAAGAGAGCTTATCCAGCCATTCTCCAGGCATCCCACCCTCCCAGATCTCATCCTGGGGAAGGTAGGCCATGAGAATCGACTCTCCCTCCTCACCTCGTATTAACCAGTACATTGCTCCTCCTTCCAACCCATCCCATAAAGGCCTATGAACAAATCTATCCATCTACCCTAACAAAGTCCAACTACCATCTTGCAAATGCAAAAAGTGGGAATACCTTTTGCTTCCCTTGACAAAACCATGTGAAGAGATGTTCTTTCACAGTGGGAGTTCGTTAACCACCGTGCGAGGAGGAAAGCATTGAACAGAGAGGAGCTTGAAGAGCAATACCTACCACCTAAGGAGCTATGGCCCGAGATAATCATACCTGAAGAGGTCCCTATGCCTCCAAAGGCCAACCTCGCCTACGCGCTCCTTGACAGGCACGTGGCAGCAGGCAAAGGGGATCAGGTCGCCGTTAAGGACCTTGGCACCTGCTACACCTACAGAGAGATACAAGAGGGGTCACTGCGTATTGCTCATGGTCTCGTCAACTTAGGAATACGAAAAGGTCAAAGGGTCTCTTACATGCTCAACAACACCAAAGAGGCCATTATGGTGAACTTCGCGCTTCAAAGAATAGGAGCAATAGTGGCTCCATCGTCCCCCTATTGGGATAAAGAGTCTCTGAGATTTATCCTTAACAACGTTGGGGTCTCCCTTTGCGTAGTCAGTTCAGAGTACCTCTCAAAGATTGAAGCGGTTAAAGACGAAGTGCCCACTTTGAAATGGATAATGGTGGTAGGAGACCACAAGATATGCAGAGAAAGAGGACACATCTGCTTTGACCAGATGTTAGATACCGAAGATAGCAGCTACTTTCTTGAAGAGATGGATCCTGAAGACATAGCAGCAGTCCTCCATACCTCGGGAACCACCGGCAAACCAAAGGGCTGTGTACACAAGATAAAGAGCGTGATCTCTGAGTGCTACTTGGTGAACAAGTACGTGTGGCGTCTTGTGGAGGGAGACGTGTTGGGTGGGTCTGCCCCTGTATGCTTAGCTGCAGGCTACGGAACCTTCTGCCTTATCCCATTCTGGGCAGGTTCAACCATATCTCTGATACCCAAGTTCTCTCCAAAAAACCTGATAGAGGCCATTGAGCGAGATGGAGTCACGGTACTAACAGGCCTAACAAACACCTACAAGGCCCTTCTCAAACACCCGGGATGTACCGAAGAGAGTACAAGGCATCTACGCCTCTGCACAGCTGGGGGCAGCACCCTGGATCCTCCGGTGTACCGCTCGTGGTTGGAAAGGGTGGGAAGGCCCATCTACGAAGGACTGGGGGCCACAGAGATGCTACACCTTGTACTCTCCAACGCCGTCCACATGAGGCCAAAGGCTGGATCGGTGGGCTTCCCCATCCCCGGGTTTGATGTGAAGATCATAAACGAAAAGAACGAACCCTGCCCTCCTGGGGAAATGGGTAGAATGATCGCCAAGGGTCCCACAGGGGTGATATACTGGAACGCCCACAGGGTCCCAGAGCTCTTAGAGAAACAGAAGAGAAATGTTGTTGATGGTTATACCTGCTTGGGCGACGTTATGACCAAGGTGCCAAGCGGCTACTACTACTTTGTGGCAAGGGTTAAAGACCTCATGCATAAAGAGGGAAAGACCATAGGGCCTCTTGAGATAGAGGAGTTACTCATCACCCACCCCTACGTAGAGGACGCGGGGGTGATCTCTTTGCCCAAAGAGGAAAACAAAGAAGACGAAGAGATAGTGGCCTTTGTGGTGACAAAGTGGGGCGACAACCTACCCATGGAAAAGAGAAGAGAGATACGGCAGTTCTGCAAAGAGAACTTGGATGCAGAGTACAAGGTGCCCGATTGCATAGAAGGGGTGGCCTTCATCCCCCGCACCCCGGCAGGCAAACCCCTGCGTAACATATTGAGAAAATGGGAAATGGGGAAAAGGCTGGAGAGGCAGCGCAAAGCTGGCTACAAAAGTGGAAGTTCAGGAGGATGCTCCTGAGAAGGAACTTCAACTTTCGCCATTTCACCCCTTGACAGCCCCAACCAATACCTACTACATCACAGCTCCAGCGTTGGCCGAAGTGGCGGAACTGGTAGACGCGCTATCTTGAGGGGGTAGTGGGCGTTTGCCCGTGCGGGTTCGAGTCCCGCCTTCGGCACCATCACTCGGGGCGTGGCGCAGTCTGGTAGCGCACTGGCATGGGGGGTCAGTGGTCGGCCGTTCGAATCGGCTCGCCCCGACCATTCTTCCCACTCCCAAGGGGAGGTTTTCTGAGATGCTTATCCTTCTCACCAACGACGACGGTATCTGGGCTAAAGGCCTGAAGGTTCTTGAGCAATCCCTTTCAAGCTTCGGCACCTGCTGCGTAGTGGCCCCCGACCGAGAAAAAAGCGCAGCAAGCCACTCCGTCACCCTCCACCGCCCCCTACGGGTTGAGGAGGTAGCACCAAACAGGTTCGCGGTGGACGGCACTCCCACCGACTGCGTGATCCTCGGGGTTCACAAGCTCGCAGGCAAGAAGCCCGATCTATTGGTCTCTGGGATAAACGACGGGGGAAACATGGGAGACGATGTTAGCTACTCCGGCACAGTGTCCGCCGCCATTGAAGGCACCATTCTGGGAGTCCCCTCCATAGCGGTCTCTTTAGCCCGGGGAGAGCACCGCAACTTTGAGACCGCAGGAGAGGTGATCAAAAAGATAGTCCCCTTAGTGGCAGAGAACGGCCTTCCCAAAGACGCCCTTCTGAATGTGAATGTTCCAGACGTGGAGAGTTTTGAAGAGCTGAAGGGAGTCAGGTGGACCCGCCTGGGAAAGCTCTCCTACGTTGACACCTTAGCAGAGATGAAGGATCCCCGGGGCAAGACCTACTACTGGGTGGGAGGCACCCCGGTCAGGGAAGATGAGAACGGGGCAGACACCGATCTGGTAGCCGTTGAAGAGGGATACGTCTCCATCACTCCAATAAGGCTTGACCTAACCCATAACAGGGCCCTGAGAGAGCTCAGAGAAAGATGGAAGGTCTCTCTATGAGGGAGAAGGAGAGGATAGAGAGAGCACGAAGAGAGATGGTGGACCTCATAAGGCGCCGGGGTGTCAGAGACGAAAGGGTATTACAGGCGATGTTAGAGGTTCCCCGCCATCTGTTTGTGCCCCTTCACCTTAGAGAGATGGCCTACGACGATACCCCCCTCTCCATAGGGAGCGGCCAGACCATCTCTCAGCCCTACATCGTAGCTCTTATGACAGAGGCTCTAATGCTTGACGGCACCGAGAAGGTGCTTGAGATAGGTACTGGGTCGGGATACCAAACCACCATACTTTCCCGTCTCTGCCGATGGGTTTACACCGTTGAGAGGCTTCCTGAGCTCTCCAAAAGGGCCCAAGAGTCTCTTAAAGGTTTGGGATGCAGAAACGTCTCATTCAAAGTAGGAGACGGCACCTTAGGATGGAGCGAACACGCCCCATACCAAGCCATAATGGTTACCGCGGGAGCACCAAAGGTACCAGAACCCCTTATTACTCAGCTTGCGGTGGGTGGTAGACTGGTCATTCCCGTGGGAAGTCAGTCTCATCAGGAGCTGTTGAGGATCACCAAAGAGAATGATAAGGGGAAACTCCGGCGTGAGTCGCTGGGAGGGTGTATCTTCGTGCGTCTCATTGGGGAGGAGGGCTGGAATTAGGGAAGGATCAAACGATCTATGGAGAGTCGGGGCGTAGCGCAGCCTGGTAGCGCACCAGCTTCGGGAGTTGGGTGTCGGCCGTTCGAATCGGCTCGCCCCGACCATTATTCCTCTCATTCAACCCATCCCACCATGATAGGAGTGATTGGAGCAGCATCACCACCTCAGGAACTAAGGGAAGTGGCCTATCTCGTGGGAAAAGGCATAGCTCAAAGAGGGTGGATTCTTGTCTGTGGAGGACGCACCGGTGTTATGGAGGAGTCTGCAAAAGGGGCAAGGGATGCTGGAGGAATCACCGTGGGAATCCTGCCTTCTGGATCCACCGAAGAAGCGAATCCTTACATTATGTGCCCCATAGCAACAAACATGGGCTCTGCCAGAAACGCTATTATCATCTCTACCTCCAAGGCCCTTGTGGCCATCGGAGGAGGATACGGCACCCTGTCTGAGATAGCTTTGGCCCTTAAGGCAGGCAAAAACGTGATAGGTCTTAAGACCTGGGACGTTCCAGGGGTGGTAAAAGCAGCAGACATAGAACACGCCTTCAAGCTGCTGGAGGAGACGGTGTGATTTTGGCTCCCAACACCCCAATAAAGACGCTTTGGAAGGTAATTTTGATTCTCCTTCTCTCCTTAGCTTTGACACAACCAGCGGGGGCCAGAACCCGCAGCGGTTACATATACCACAAGGTTAAAAAAGGAGAGACCCTCTACCGGATTGCCAAAAGATACGGGGTCTCTTTGAAAGAGATAATGAGAGTGAACAGAATAAAAGACCCCAAGAGGGTGAGGGTTGGTAGGGTGCTGGCCATCCCAAAGAAGAGAAAAAGTTCCTATAAAAGCTCTTCAATCCAAGGTGCCAAAACCCAGAAAAAACGCGGCCACAGCACCAGAACAAAGAAGGGAGAGTTCATCCTCCCAGGAAGGGTGCTCCTGATGAATCCTGGAACCAACCACGGCCTTGACCTGAAGCTGGCAGGGGGCATAGTGAGGGCCGCAGGGGACGGTAAAGTGGCCTATTGCGCCTCTGCCATATCTATGGTGGGGTACTCCTCCCTCTTGATCATTCAACACGAAGGAGGGTTTGAGACCGTTTACGCAGGAAGCAACGTGGAGTGGACAAAGAAAAAAGGAGAATGGGTGATGCAGGGAGAAATCATAGGAATCACAAAGAACGGATATCCATTACACTTTGAGATCAGACGAAAGGGTCAACCTGTTTCTGCCCTTAGATACCTGAAAAGGTGAGAGAGGAGATAGCATGAGAGTAACGGTTATCGGTGCAGGCTACGTGGGGTTGGTCACTGCAGCGGGATTTGCTGAGTTTGGTAACGAGGTGATCTGCGTTGACAAGGTGAAAGAGAAGATAGACACCTTGAACCGGGGTGAGATCCCATTTTACGAGCCTGGACTCAAAGAGCTTGTTGAGAAGGGCACCAAAGACCAACGACTGGAGTTCACCCAGGACATAGATAGGGCCATAAAAGAGGCCTTGGTGATATTCATAGCCGTGGGAACCCCTCCCAGAGGAGATGGAGGAGCAGACCTCTCCCACGTGGAAGAGGTGGCGAGAACTATAGCCAAGAACCTCAACGACTACAAAGTGGTGGTCACAAAAAGCACCGTGCCTGTAGGCACAGGAGACAAGATAGAGGCCATAATTGAAGAGACCAAAAAGGGAGAGGTGGAGTTTGACGTAGCTTCAAACCCCGAATTTCTCAGAGAGGGCTCGGCGGTTTACGACTTCCTTCACCCCGACAGGGTGGTGATAGGAACCGAAAGCGACTCGGCGCGGGCCATCTTAAGAGATCTCTACCGCCCTCTCTACTTAAGGGACACCCCCTTCGTCTTCACCACCAGAAAGACCTCTGAGCTAATCAAGTACGCTTCAAACTCTTTCCTCGCCATGAAGATCTCATTCATCAACGAGATTGCCAACCTATGCGACCTGGTTGACGCCGATGTTCACGTAGTAGCCAAGGGAATGGGGTTGGATGGAAGAATAGGCCCCAAGTTTCTGCATCCCGGACCGGGATACGGAGGTTCCTGCTTTCCCAAGGACACCATGGCCTTGCGCAAGATAGCAGAGGAGGTAGGCTACCACTTTAAACTGGTGAACTCCACAATAGAGGTGAACCAGCAACAGCGAGAGGTGGCGGTAAAGAAGATAGAAGAGGCTGCCGGAAGCTTGAAAGGGAAGACCGTCGCCCTGCTGGGACTCTCGTTCAAGCCCAACACCGACGACATCAGAGAGTCTCCAGCTGTGGACATAGCCCTCAGACTCCTTGAAAGAGGGGCAAAGATAAGGGCCTTTGATCCAGCAGCGATGAAGACCGCGAGCGAGGTTCTTAAAGATAAAGGAGAGGTGCTCTACGCAAAGGACTCATACAACGCAGCAGAAGGGGCTGACCTTCTGGTGGTTGCCACAGAATGGAACCAGTTTAGAAACCTGAACTTAGAGCGGTTAAAAGAATCCCTTAAAGAGCCTGTTGTTGTTGACCTTCGCAACATTTACGAGCCGGAGAAGATGAAGTCCTTAGGGTTCAAATACTGGGGCATGGGAAGGAGATGAGAGGTGTTTGTTATGGGTAACCTTTTAAGAGCAATAGCTCAGATCATCAACATGGTGCTCAACATATACATGTGGATAGTGATCATCGCAGCCCTGATCTCCTGGGTGAATCCTGATCCCTACAATCCCATTGTGAGATTCCTCTACCGCGCCACAGAACCCGTCTTTCAGAGGGTACGCCGGTTCATTCCCCCCATGGGAGGAATAGACCTCTCGCCCTTAGTGGTTCTCTTGGCCATATACTTCCTTCAGTACTTCCTGGTTACCACCCTGCTGCAGCTCTCAGTGCGACTGGGATGAGCCATCCTGCATGGATTGAGAACCATCCTCAAGGGATAGTGCTACTGGTGAAGGTACAGCCCAGATCCTCTAAAGCAGGAATAGGAGGAGAGATAGGCGGAAGGCTAAAGATAAAGCTAAGCTCTCCCCCGATTGAAGGAAAGGCCAACAAAGAGCTCATTGAGCTGGTGGCAAAGAGATTGAAGATAGCAAAGTCTGCCGTATCTCTGGTTAAAGGGGAAAAGGGGAAAGAGAAGAGTCTTCTCTGCAAAGGAATCTCTCCCCAAGAAGCGGCAGAGCTTTTAGGAGGTGGTTAAGCTGTTCTCTCCTCTCAAGTTCAACAAGGGTGTTCTTGAGCTACTGGACCAGAGGCTCCTCCCTCACAAGCAGGAGTGGGTGAGATGTGTCACACCTCAGGAGGTGGCCAAGGCCATAAAAGAGATGGTTGTGAGAGGTGCCCCTGCCATTGGAATAGCCGCCGCCTTTGGAATGGCCATAGCCCTGAACGAAAGGGAGAACTGGTCAAAGGAAGAGGCCTTTGAGGCCCTACGGACAGCCAAGGTTTCCTTAGCCTCAAGCCGTCCCACAGCGGTTAACCTCTTCTGGGCCCTTGACCGAATCATGGCCGTTGTAGAGAAAAGCGAAGACGTGAAGGCTGCTGTGACAGAAGAGGCCTTCAAGATCTGGGAGGAGGACAAGAGGCAGAACCTCGCCATAGGGGAGAACGGTGGCAGACTGCTGAAGATAGAATCAAGGATTTTGACCCATTGCAACGCAGGGGCTTTGGCCACAGGAGGATACGGAACAGCCCTTGGAGTTATACGGTGGGGATTCTCTCAGGGCAGGGTATCAAAGGTGTGGGTTGACGAAACCCGTCCCCTGCTTCAGGGAGCCAGACTCACAGCCTGGGAGCTGGCCAAGGAGGGCATCCCCCATACTCTCATCACGGACAACATGGCAGGATGGCTGATGCAAAAGGGAGAGGTGGACGCGGTTGTGGTTGGAGCAGACCGAATCACAAAGCGAGGGTTTGTGGCAAACAAGATAGGCACCTACTCTCTGGCGGTACTTGCCCACCACCACGGTATCCCCTTCTACGTTGCGGCACCCACCTCAACCATAGACTGGAAGATAGAGGACGGCAAAGAGATCCCCATAGAAGAGAGGGAAGAGAAAGAGGTCTCATCCTGCATGGGCAGAGCAACAGCCCCAAAGGCAACTCCTACCTACAATCCCGCTTTTGACGTCACCCCTCCAGAGCTCATTACAGCAATAATCACTGAAAAAGGGGTGGTGTTCAGTCCTCACCAAACCGGTCTTCAAACCATAGAGG
>JALWSI010000223.1 GCA_027080315.1 bacterium
TTTCCCTTCAATCCGAGATCCATCCCTCTCCTCCTTAAGGCCCTTTTGTGAACAGCGCAGACTCTATCCTACCCCTTCTGGCTTCTCAATCTCGCCTCCACCCAGCACCTGGTCTCCCCGATTCAAGACGGCAACCTGTCCGGGCACAACCACTGCGGGGGAGAGAAGCCGAAGCTCCAGATAATCTTCCCGAATAGAGAGCACCTCTGCCTCTATGCCCCTCTGTCTGTAGCGCAGACGCACGGTGAGGGTCTCCCCCACCCCCGGTTTTGGTGCGAGCCAGTTGAGGGATCCCACCCTCACCCTATTTGAGAGAACCTTCTCCTTTGGTCCAACCACAAGCTCCCCCTTCTCAGGACGGTACCCCACCACGTACCTGCGCTCCTTTGTTCCGCCAGCTCCAAGCCCCCTGCGCTGCCCTAAGGTGTAGAGGCAGAGCCCCCTGTGTTGCCCCAGCACCCTATTGGAGGTGTCCACGATTCTACCCTGTGGGTTTGGTACCCCCCTCTCCCTCAGGAACCGGGAGAGCCCCTGAGGTGGCAGAAAGCAGAGATCCCTGCTTCTCTCGTCCTGCACCGGAACACCCATGCTCTTCACCAGGCTCTCTGCCTCCTCCCTTGAACGGTTGCAGAGGGGGAACAGCACCTTTGAGAGACGGCCTTTTGGGACCCAGGCCAGGAAGTAGGCCTGGGAAGGGGTGTTGGAGGCAGACTCCTTAAGCACCACCCCTTCTCCTCTTCTCTCCACGCAGGCGTAGTGCCCCGTGGCGTAGAACTCTGCACCTTCAAGGGCCCGGGAGAGCAGAAGGCCGAACTTGAGCCTAAGGTTACACCAGGTGCATGGATTGGGGGTGATCAACCTTTTGTAATGCTCAACGGTAGGCCTCACCACCATCTCCTCAAACTCCCTGCGCAGATCCAGCACCTGCAGGGGAATTGAGAGGTTCTCTGCCACCCTCTGGGCCTGCTCCGTGGAGTTGTAGCCGGTGTCCATGGTTATTCCCTTAACCTGGTGGCCTTCTTTGAGCAGCAGAATGGCCGCAGCGGCGGAGTCAACCCCTCCGCTCAGGGCAACGCACACTTCGGGCATCTTCAGTTGAACACCCTCACCTGGGGCAGATCCTGGCCTATCTCTACCATTGCCACGGGGCCCCTGTGGCCTGTGGAGATGTAAGAGGATATCCTCTTTCCCAAGAAGGCTGCGGGGTTATTGGTGGCCATGCGTATCCCCTTCTCGATGGGCACCAGGCCCATTTTGTGGAGAATGGCTAAGCCCTGAAGCAGGGAGATGGCGGTGCCGTAGAGCTTTCCTTCCGGGTTTAGTGAAGCGGTGCCCTGCCTCATCAGGTGGCTTGTGCCCGAGCTGTAGCGCTCCTTTTGGCAGCAGGCCAGCAACGAGCCGTCGGAGATGGGGATGATCTTTCCATACCCCTTCATCCTCAGGGCCAGCTCCCAGGAGGCGGGATGAAGATGGGCGGGCTCTAGAATCATCTCGCAGGGCAGGGACGAGAGCAACGCAGCCCCCACAATGCCGGGCTGCCGGTGGTGGTACGGGGCCATGGCGTTGAAGAGGTGGGTGAAGCCTGCAGCCCCAAGCTCAATGGCCCTCTGGGTCTTCTCAAAACTGGCCATGGAATGGCCCAGGAACACCTTGAACCCCAGCTCCTTTGCCAGAGAGAGGACATCCTCTGCCGCGGGATGCTCAGGAGCCAGGGTGACGATCTTCACGATCCCTGCAAAGTTCTCCACCACCTTGCGGAAGTGCTTGAATCCCCACTGGCTTATGTATTCCTTCTCCATCCCTCCTGCCATCTCGGGATTAAGAAAAGGGCCCTCAAGGTAGGCACCCAGCAACTTGGCCTCGGCGGAGGCTCCCCTTCGCTGTTGGGCCATGGCCTCCTCAACGGCCTCAAGGCCTTTGCACCAGCTTTTGATTGTGGCCAGGGGAAAGGTGGCCAGCAGCCAGCCAGTGCCGTTCAGAAACTGGGCCTTGCAGGCCTGGTGGAGATCCTCAGGGTTGTCTGAATGCAGCAGGTGGCATCCCCCGCCGTGGACGTGAAGGTCCAACACCATGGGAAGGAGCATGGCCCCCCTGCAGTCCACAACCTCCTCCCGTGGCTGGGGCGTGAGCTCTGGAGCCATCTCAACCACCCTCTGGTTGTGGAGCCTGAGAGAGCCATCCATGAGGCCCTTTCGCCCCAGGATTCTGCCGTTCAAAAGAAGCATTTTCTCACTCATCAAGGAGGATCTCCTCTCTGACCACCTTCAGCAGGCGCTCCTCCCCATCCTCCAGGCCTAAGAGATCCTTCAGGAGCTGGTAGGGCTTGGCGAACCGTCCCTCTTTTCCCACTGTGAGAAAACGAAGGCCAATGGAATCCAGGGCTTCTGTCACCTCCACCCATTCCACAAGGGGGTCATCTTTGGCAACCTCAAGCTGCTCCTTGGTAGGCAGGGCTTTAAGGGGTGGAGAGCTAAGCTCAACCCTGTACCTGATGGCTTTGATGCTCTTGGTGAGACTAAGGGCATGGGGATCCACCTCTTTCACAGAGATCACCTGTGCCCCGGGGGGCAGATGGCGGTTCACCTGGTCAATGGGGAACTCTTCCTCTCTCATCTCCCCCTCCACCACTAAATCGCAGGGCTCCCCAAGGCTCTCCATGCCCACGGGAAGAGCCAAGGCAAAGGAGACCTTGGCCTGTGGGTGGTAGCCCTGGGAGTATGCAAGGGGAACACCCTCTCGCCTGAGCACCCTAACGAAGAACTCGGTGAAGGAGTTGTGGGCGATTAGGGCAGACTCTCCTGTGCGCTTAAGAATCAGTCTTAACCTGCTGGTCTCCTTAACCTTTTCGACGAACGGGGGTTCTGTCTCCGGCACAGTAGGAAGGTCGCCTTCAACCCCGATCTCAAGCCTCACCCCATCCCTGCACACCCCGCATCCCCAGCATCTCTCGCTGCAACGGGGGGTCTCAATGGCCTCAATGGCCTTCAAA
>JALWSI010000224.1 GCA_027080315.1 bacterium
AAAAGAGAGGCCCCAGTCCCATACTCACAAAGAGAAACCCAAGATTGCTAAGGATGAGGTTAAGGAGGCTTCTCCTGAGAAGACGGGTGAAGGTAAGGAGAGACCAACAAAGGTAGCTTCCACCTCTACCAAGAAGCCGCTTGTAGCCAGCACCTCTTCTGAAAAGCTTACTGCTTCAAAAACAGGGGTTGAGAAGAAAGATAGTAAAGAGGGGAAGGTCTCAGAAAGGAAGGGAGAAGAGGAGAAGAGGGCTACCCAAAAGCGGAAAGCTGAAAAGGTTGAAAAGAAACCCTTAATAGAGAAAGCTGAGGATACAGGTAGAGACGAA
Organism: bacterium; assembly: GCA_027080315.1. Lineage (GTDB taxonomy): Bacteria > Thermosulfidibacterota > Thermosulfidibacteria > Thermosulfidibacterales > JALWSI01 > JALWSI01. The sequence goes on from JALWSI010000224.1 coordinate 329, forward strand.
GCGAAGAAGGAAATACCCCAGCAGGATGGCTCGTTCTCAGCAAAAGGGGTGGTGCCTGAACCTCTTACCAAAAAGGTTGTATATTCCAAACCTGATACCAATGCTTTGGATGCAAAGAATTCAAAGGAAAGGTCTTTTGCAAATGCCCAACAGAAGCTGGGGATGGCCCTTGCTTGGGATCTGGTTGAGAGGTTTGTTGACTCCTATCGCTCTGGAGACATAGACACCTTGGTTAGCATATTCTCTTCTGATGCGGTGGATAACGGCAACAAGTTTAGAGACCTGATTCCCCAGTACCGGTATCAATTCAAGACCTTTGATGTGCAGTATTACAAGGTTACTGACCCTAAAATTGTGCCCCTTCAGGAGAACCAGTACCTTGTGAAAGGGCGATACGAGATGGCCTTGGGGATTAAGGGAGGGGCGGTTGTGCAGCATCTTAGGGGCCCCATTAGCTGGAAGATATGTTCTACCCCCAAGGGGTTGAGGATCTGCGAACTCTCCTCTTCTGTTGAGTAGTTGAGTAAAAAATAAGGGGGCTAAACAGCCCCCTTACCATATAGGTTGTTGTGTCGTTTACTACCTTTTGCCCAGCTTCTTCTCTGCCTCTAAGACGGTTAATGTTCCACTGAGAACCGTGTCAGGGTTGAGGGACATGCTGTCTATTCCACAGCTCACCAGGAACTCGGCGAATTCTGGGTAGTCAGATGGGGCCTGACCACATATTCCCACCTTCTTATTGAACTTATGGGCAGTCTCTATCACCTGGGCTATAAGCCTCTTCACAGCTTCGTTTCTCTCATCAAAGATGTGGGCGATGAGCTCAGAGTCCCTGTCAACTCCCAGAACAAGCTGGGTGAGATCGTTTGAACCTATGGAGAAACCATCGAAGATGTGGGCAAATTCGTCTGCCAGAACGACGTTAACAGGTAGCTCGCACATAACATATATCTCTAAACCGTTCTCTCCCTGTTTCAGACCGTTCTTCTCCATCTCTTGAATAACCTTCTCTCCTTCCTCAGGTGTGCGGCAGAAGGGAACCATGAGTTTCACGTTGTTCAAGCCCATGTCGTCTCTTACCTTCTTCATTGCAGCACACTCTAAGGCGAATCCATCTCTGTAGTTGGGATGGTAGTACCTGCTGGCTCCTCTCCAACCAAGCATGGGGTTGTGTTCTTTGGGCTCAAACAGGTAGCCTCCAACCAGGTTCTCGTACTCGTTGGTCTTGAAATCGCTCATTCTGACTATCACGTCTTTAGGATAGAAGGCTGCTGCCAAGGTGGCGACTCCCTCTGCCAACTGGTTCACAAAGTAGGCCTCTTTATCTGGGAAGCCCAGAGTCATGGATTCAATCTGGGCCTTGAGCCCGGCGTCTTCCAGTTTATCAAAATAGGCCAAAGCAAGAGGGTGGATCTTAATGTAAGAGGTGATGATGAACTCAAGTCTGGCCAAACCCACTCCGTCGTTTGGAATGAAGGAGTACTTGAATGCCTCTTCAGGGTTACCAAGGTTCATCATGATGTGGGTTTTGGGGCGTTCAAGATCCTTAAGGTCAAGCCTGTCCACCTCGTACTTCAATATGCCTTTGTAGATGTTTCCAACATCGCCCTCAGCACAGGAGACGGTTATGTCCATCCCACTTTTAATCACCGATGTGGCTGTTGTTGTGCCCACAACAGCAGGAACTCCCAGCTCTCGGCTAACAATGGCGGCGTGACAGGTTCTGCCTCCCTTGTCTGTAACGATGGCTGAGGCAAACTTCATTATGGGTTCCCAGTCGGGGTCCGTCATCTCTGTGACTAAGACCTCTCCCTCTTTGAAGGATCCAATCTCTTTTACGCTGCCAATAACATGGGCTTTGCCTGTTCCGATTTTGCTGCCCACGCTCTGTCCCTGAACCAGAAGCTCCCCCTTCTCTAAAAGGCGGTATGTTTCCAAAACGTCCATTCTGCGCTGTGAGTGGACTGTTTCTGGACGGGCCTGCACTATGAAGAGCTGGTTGTTTATACCGTCCTTGGCCCACTCTATATCCATGGGTCTGTCAACACCTGCCTTCTGGGTGTAGTGCTCTTCAATTATGATAGCCCACTGTGCCAGCTGAAGAATCTCGTCTTCTTCAAGCACGAAGAGCTCTCTCTGCTCTCTTGGCACAACAACTTTCTTGACGCTCTTGGTGCCCACCTTGTCAGAGTAGATCATCTTGGACTGCTTCTTGCCACGTTTTCTTCTAACCACGGCTCGGTATCCCTCTTTCACCGTGGGCTTGAAGACGTAGTACTCGTCGGGATTCACCTCTCCCTGAACGATCATCTCCCCCAGACCGTAGGAACCAGTGATATAGACCACGTCTCTGAAACCGCTTTCGGTGTCTATGGTGAACATGACACCACTGCATGCCTTGTCAGAACGCACCATTTTCTGGATACCTATGGAAAGGCCCACTGAGAATTGGTCAAAACCCTTGTCGTAACGGTAGGAGATTGCACGATTGGTGAAGAGGGAGGCAAAGCACTTTTTACAAGCGTCTATGATGGTCCTTTCCCCTCTTATATTAAGATAGGTGTCCTGCTGACCCGCGAAAGAGGCGTCTGGAAGGTCCTCTGCAGTGGCGGAAGAGCGGACAG
>JALWSI010000225.1:0-1559 GCA_027080315.1 bacterium
CCCAGAGACCGTCTCCACCGACTACGACACCTCTGATCGCCTCTACTTTGAGCCTTTGACCTTTGAGGATGTGATGGCCATTGTGGAGGCCGAAAAGCCCTTGGGGGTTATATTACAGTTTGGGGGACAAACCCCTTTGAAGCTCTCCCTGGCTTTGGAGAAGGCAGGGGTGCCCATCCTTGGGACATCTCCCGACAGCATAGACCGGGCCGAAGACAGGGAGAGGTTCAGGGCCATGCTGGAGAAGCTGGGGTTGAAACAGCCCCCCAACGCCACCGCCACCTCTGTGGAAGAGGCCATGAGAATCGCACACGAGATTGGGTATCCTGTGCTGGTGCGTCCCTCCTACGTGCTGGGGGGAAGGGCCATGGAGATCATCTACAACGACAAGGAGCTTGAGTACTACATGGGCCACGCGGTGCAGGTCTCTTTTGAGCACCCTGTGCTCATTGACAAGTTCTTGCAAGACGCCGTTGAGATGGATGTGGATGCAGTCTGCGACGGCACCGATGTCTTTGTTGCAGGGATAATGGAACACATTGAGGAGGCAGGAGTGCACTCCGGAGACTCGGCCTGCTCATTGCCTCCATACAGCCTTGGGGAAGAGTTGATTGAGGAGATTAAGCGTCAGACCACCCTCATGGCTTTAGAGCTTGAGGTGAAGGGGCTGATCAATGTCCAGTACGCCATCAAAGACGGAGAGGTTTATGTGTTAGAGGTGAATCCAAGGGCCTCCAGAACCGTGCCCTTTGTGAGTAAGGCCATTGGAATACCCCTGGCCAAGGTGGCAACCCGGATAATGCTTGGAGAGACCCTGAGGGATATGGGTCTTCCAAAGGAGTTCAAGCTGGGTCACATTGCGGTTAAAGAGGCGGTCTTCCCTTTCCTGAAGTTCTCGGGGGTGGACACCCTACTGGGTCCCGAGATGAAGTCAACGGGCGAGGTGATGGGGATAGACCGGGAGTTTGGGGTGGCCTTTGCCAAGGCCCAGGAGGCTGCTGGAAACAGACTCCCTCTCTCGGGACGCATCTTCATCAGCGTTCGTGATAGCCATAAGCCCCATATCGTTCCCTTGGCCAAGACCCTCTCAGGTTTGGGATTCAAGATAACCGCCACCAAGGGCACAGCGGCTCTCCTTGAGGCCAAGGGGGTTGAGGTTGAACCGGTCTTCAAGGTGCCTGAGGGACGTCCCCATATTGTGGATCGCATGAAGAGCGGAGAGATCCAGATGGTGATCAACACCCCCCTTGGGGGACAGGCCCGTAAGGACTCCTATGTGATACGCCGTACCGCCTTGGATCTTGGTATCCCTTACTTCACCACAATTCCCGGGGCCATTGCTGCAACCAGAGGTATAGAGGCTATGATTAAGGGAGAGGTGGGAGTCTGTTCTTTGCAGGAGTATCACAAAAAATAGCATAAATCCTGAATAATACCGCTAAGGTTTTAATCTTTCCCTTGACCATTCTGGAGATAGTCCTAAATTAAGGTAGAAAGTGTGGCTTAATGAAAGGTAGAGTGCCGGTAACGAAAAGATAAATAGGGGGTGGCCTTTGGAG
>JALWSI010000225.1:1569-2946 GCA_027080315.1 bacterium
CTCTCTCTACCAGCGGGCCCCGCTGGGCCTCTTCAGGGCCGATGAGAACTGGGTTCTCGTAGAGGCAAATCCTCAATTAGCCAGAATCCTTGGCTATGAGTCTCACAAGGATATCCTGGGGAAGAGCCTTTCAGAACACTTCGTTGTGGATGTGGACAAGCTTAAAGAGCTCCCCGCTATTTTGGAGGAAGAGGGCGCCGTAGATGCCTACAGGGTGAGGGCCAGAAGAAGAGATGGAACTATAGTGTGGCTCAGTCTCTATTGCAGTCTTGCCATGGAGGATGGAAAGAGATGGTTTGATGGGCTGGCCATAGATTTCACCAAGCGTAAGCAGCTGGGTGATGAGCTTAGACGTGAAAAGAGAAACTACCAGCGTCTCATCACCAACCTTCCTGGCATAGTTTATACAGCGGTTCTTGAGGGGGATCCCACTCTGGTCTTTGTGAGTCCCCAGATTGAGAACTTTCTTGGGGTCTCTTCCTCTGAAGTGCTCTCAAGGGGAGGTTTCTTTGAGGGCCTCATTCATCCAGAGGATCAGGCAACGGCAAGAGCATGGTTGGATAGGCTGCTACAGCATGGAGAAGTATCTCACCATAGCTTGGAGATAAGGCTCATTGATAGTAATGGCCGTGAGAGGTGGTTCAGGAACATTGTTATGAAAGAGGAAGAAGATGGAATCACCTTGGTTCATGGCATGATGTTTGAGACCACCGAACTTAGAAGGGCTGAAGAGGAGCTGAGGCATGTTCAGAAGATGGAGGCTCTTGGAAGGCTCGTGGCAGGTATTGCTCACGACTTTAAGAATGTGCTCACGGCCATAATGGGGTTTGCCGATGTGGGTATGGAGGAAGCTCAGGGTAATCCAGAGGTTTACAGGTTCTTCTCGGTGATAAAGGAGCAGGGAGAGAAGGCCTCTTCTCTCATAAAGAAGCTTCTTGATTTTGCACGCTCAGATACCCCTGCGGTGGAGATGATGAATCCTGTGACCATGCTGAAAGGGGTGGCGGAGGTTTTGGACCGCACCCTTCCCAAGAACATAGATGTCTCCCTTGAGTTGGAGGATGATCTTCCCTTCGTGATGTGTGACGAGGTTGAGATGGAGCAGGTGCTTCTCAATCTGGCCATAAACGCCAGGGACGCCATGCCTGAGGGCGGCAAACTCACAATATCCGCAGCCTCTTGCGAGGTTCCACCAGCGGCGACAGGTCCTATCACTCCGGGAAAGTACTTGAGAATAGTGGTTGAAGACACGGGAACGGGAATGCCCCCAGAGATTTTAGAGAGGGCCACAGAGCCCTTCTTCACCACCAAGAAGAGGGGTGTTGGCACGGGTTTGGGGCTTTCGCAGGTGATGGGAATAGTTAAATCCCATGGGGG
>JALWSI010000226.1 GCA_027080315.1 bacterium
ATCACACTGCGTAAAAAAACAATGCTAAAGATCAGGAAGGCGATATGGGCGAGTTGATCCAATTTATCTTTGCCGGGATCACCATGGGAGCCATCTACTCCTTAGTGGGCCTGGGCTTCAACCTCATTTACAACTCAACGGGCGTGATCAACTTTGCCCAAGGAGAGTTTGTGATGCTGGGGGGCATGTTCCTTTACTCCCTTCAGCAACAACTACACCTGCCATTGGTGCCATCCCTGTTTCTGGTCTTTCTGGGAGGGGGAATGGTGGGAATACTTGCCGAGTTCTCAACGGTGAAGCCTTTGGCAAAGCACGGTGTGATCACCATGATCATAGGCACAATAGGCCTCTCAATAGCCCTTAAAGGTATAACCATGGTGATCTGGGGCAAAAACGCTTTGCAGGTGTCCCCTTTTGTAAGTGGAGACCCTCTCCTTTTCTTTGGAGCAGCTCTTGACCGTCAGGTGCTTTTGGTATGCGTGCTCACTCTGCTTATTATGCTGTTGCTATGGGGCTTCTTTGAGCTCACCCTCATTGGCAAAGCGGTTCAGGCCTGCTCAATAAACCAAACAGCCGCAAGGCTTGTTGGAATACCAGTAGAGGTGATGGTGCTTCTCTCCTTCTTCCTCAGCGGAGCCGTATCTGCCTTGGCAGGGGCGTTTATCGTCCCCATCACCTTGGTTGAGTACGGTATGGGCACCATGCTGGGCCTAAAGGGCTTCTGCGCAGCAATACTGGGTGGCATAGGCAACAACCTGGGAGCGGTGCTGGGAGGTATACTCCTCGGATTGTTAGAGGGGCTAAGCTCAGGCTACATCTCCTCAACCTACAAAGACGCCATTGCCTTCCTCTTGCTCATTGTGATCCTCATCTGGAGACCAGAGGGGATTCTGGGTAAAGGCAAAGGGGAAAGGGTCTGATGAAGAGGGACTACGCCATACTGGCCATCCTGACCCTCGTTGTTGCAACAACCCTAACCCTGCTCAAACAGGACTACTACTGCGAGGTTATTCTATTCACCGGGCTCAACATTCTGGCAGCCATTGGACTCTCAATGCTTACAGGATTGGCTGGCCAGATCTCTCTGGGACACGCAGGATTCTACGGACTCGGCGCCTACATCTCAGGGGTGCTCTCTGCCCATCTCAACATCCCGGTGATTCCTGCCATGGTTGTGTCTTTAGTGGCAACAGCTTTACTGGCTTATGCCATAGGGGTGCCCACCCTGAGACTCAAAGGACACTACTTGGCCATGGGTACCTTGGGATTCGGGATCATCCTCTACATCCTGTTCTTACAGCTAAGACCAATAACCGGCGGTGCCTCGGGACTTGCGGGAATAGCCCCTCTCTCTTTCGGTGTGTGGGAACCCAGCACCCCCAAAGCCTACGCCTTTGTGGTTTGGACAACGGTGGCAGCGGCTTTGGCTCTAAGCATAAATATCATCCATTCGCCGGCTGGAATGGCCCTAAAAGCCCTTCACGAAAGCGAGGTAGCTGCCTCCACCCTGGGGGTGGACGTAGCATCTTTCAAAGTGAGAATCTTTGTGTTGAGCGCCGTATTTGCCGCCCTGGCAGGGGCGCTCTACGCCCACTACATAACCTTCATCAGCCCAGAGACCTTCGGCTTCATCTACTCGGTGAAGCTGGTTGTGATGATCGTGTTAGGGGGCATAAACTCCCTTTGGGGAGCAGTGCTTGGTGGTTCCTTCCTCTCCCTTCTCCCCGAGGTGCTCCACGTGTTTGAAGACTACGAGGTTGTGATCTACGGGGCTATTCTTCTGGGAGTCCTCATATTCTTTCCCAAAGGACTCGCAGGCCTCTTTGAGTATCTATTCAAGGGTGTTAAGAGATGCCTGCCATCTTGAACATATCAAACCTGACCAAAAGATTTGGAGGGCTCACAGCCCTGAACCAGGTTGAGCTAACCGTAGAAGAAGGCAGCATCACAGCGGTGATAGGCCCCAACGGCTCAGGAAAGACCACTCTCTTCAACGTGATCTCAGGGGTGCTTTCGCCAGAAGAGGGGAGTATCCTCTTCACAGGCCAGGAGATAGCCGGCCTCCCTCCCCACAAGATAGCCAGAATGGGTATGGCAAGAACCTTTCAGAACCTACAGGTTTTTCCATCAATGACGGTGCTTGAGAACGTTATGATGGGAGCATTCAGACACCATCCCTCTTCCCTGCTCTCTGGAGGCATCCTGGTTCGCAAAAGCCAGAGGGAGATGAAGGAGATGCGTCAGAAAGCCAGAAGGCTTCTTGAAAAAATTGACCTAATAGAGTGGGCAGATCAGAGGATAGAGGACATACCCTTTGGCATCCAGAGACAAGTAGAGATCGTGAGGGCGCTGGCTCTAAAGCCCCAACTCCTGCTTCTGGACGAACCGGCAGCAGGGCTGTCAACAAAAGAGACAGTGCAGCTTACCAAATTCATCTCTTCCCTTCAGGATAGAGAGCTCACCATCTTGTTGGTGGAACACGACATGGCCTTGGTCATGCAGCTTGCCCAAAGGATATCGGTGTTAAACTTTGGAAGAAAGATAGCCGAGGGTAAGCCCGAGGAGATACGACGAAATCCAGCGGTGATAGAGGCTTACTTGGGCAAAAAGGGGGGAGAAAGCCTTGGCTAAGCACCAGGGAGAGGTGGTGCTCAGGGTTAAGAACCTTGAGGTGTTCCACGGAAAGATCAGAGGTGTAAAGGGTTTGAGCTTTCACGTTCATCAAGGAGAAACCATTGCCCTCATAGGCCCAAATGGAGCAGGAAAGAGCTCTACCCTCATGGCTATCTCGGGACTTGCCACCTGGACAGGAACAATAGAGATCTTTGGAAGAGACGCACGCACTCTATCCCCCGCAGCCTTAGTAAAGAGCGGCGTGATCCAGGTCCCAGAGGGAAGGCAGGTCTTCTCGTCCCTAACAGTTGAAGAAAACCTTCTTT
>JALWSI010000227.1 GCA_027080315.1 bacterium
ATTCTGGGCTTTGGAGCTCCTTTGGGGTGGTTTGCAATTGAGTGGCTTTTGAGGCTTGAGCTGGGTGAGCCCCATTATAGAGGTGTGCTATACCTCTATTTAACAATGGGCACCATTGTGGTTTTTGTTATCTTCGGAGTGATCCTTGCCATAAGGCTTGAGAAGGAAAGGCTCGCCAAAGAAGAGATCCTTGAGAAACAGAAAGAGCTCTTCCTGCTCAAGCACAAGGCAGAAAAGGAAAAAGACGAACTACGCCATCAGGTGTTAAAGGTTAGCGCTGCAGCAGCATCATTAAGCAAAGCCAAAGAAGAGACCCAAGTGCTGTACACCCTTGTCAGAACTGTGAAGATGAATCTTGACTTTGACAGAGTGAACCTTCTGGTCAGAGAAGGTGATGTGCTTAAAATAAAGACCTCTCGGGGAATAAAAGACAAAGGAAGCTCGTTGGAAAACATCGAGCTTCCCTGCAATGAGCAGTCGGGTGCCCTTGGCATGGTGTGCAAAGAAGGAATTCCCTGCATATTTTCAAAGAACGACTACATTCCCCCTGAGTATCGTCTAAAACCCCCATTAAGTGAGATTGAAGGTTTCAGGTCTCACGCCTTCATTATGGTGCCCATAAAGATCCCTGGCGAAGACTCCACTTATGGAGTGCTGGGGGCAGACAGAAAATACTCAGATAGAGACGTTACAGAAAATGATCTTATGCTCATAGAGATACTGGCAGATATGGCAGGAGCTGCAATACATAGAATTCATATGCAGAAAGAGCTTGAGAAGCAGGCATCAATTGACGAGCTTACCAACATATTTAACCGCCGTATGTGGATGGACTACGCCGAGCACACCCTTAAAACCGCTAAAAGATACAAAGATCCTCTCTCCATCATTATGGTGGACATAGACGACTTCAAAACGGTTAACGACACGTGGGGACACCAAAAGGGAGACAAGGTGCTCCAGATAGTTGCATCTGTCTTAAAAGAAAAAAGCAGAGAATCAGATATAGTGGGACGTTATGGAGGAGAAGAGTTTGTTATTCTCTGCCCCAGGACAAAGCTTCAGAATGTAATTGAGGTGGCAGAGCGATTAAGAAGAGGCATTGAAGAGGCATCTTACGGCATACCGCGACGCATAACAGCCACCTTTGGTGTAGCAGAAGCAGCCCCTGAAGACATTGAAAGCTCTAACCTTGACGCTATCCTCTTCAAAGCGGACAAGGCTCTCTACGCTGGAAAGAAGAAAGAAGGCAAAAACTGCGTGGTGACCTGGGATGAGGTTGAAAACAAGGTCACTCCCCTACCATCAATTGACACCCAAGAGGAGATGATCTCCCAGAAGCAAGCCTGACCTGAAAAGGCTTTTACACTCGGCTCAGAGCTGCCCCAATGGCCACTGCAAGCTGAGGGGATAGCTCATATATCTGAGCAGGGTTGAGATCGGGGTGAAGGTCTATCCTTCTTATAGGAAACAGGTGTTCAGGCTTAGGCATATTCAAGGATGACAACTCTGCTAAAAGGAAGGGAGTATGGGCTCCCCCTCCTGTGAAACAGATCTTCTCAATTCTTGATATTCCAGAAAACTCCTCACATTTCTGGATACAGCGGGTTATGCCCTCTTGAATGTCCAATGCCAGTTTATGAGCACTATCCCTTAAAAGGGAATCTTCACCCTTGCCAAGAAGCTTCATCTTCTCAGCTTCTTTAAAAGATAACCCCAACTCCTTTGCAATAGTGTAGGTAACTAAAGCACCTCCTACTTCCAAGGAGAAGCTTGAGATCAAGCGGTTCTCCCTCATAGCGATAATGTTGGTCTCGTAGGCCCCAACATCCACCACCACAAATATACCTTCATCCTCTTCTTGAGGATGGTTCACGGTGGTGACATTGGCCAGAGCAAAAGGTGTAGGGTAGATGGCAGAGAGCTCAAGCTGACTATATGAGAATATCTCCTCGTAAAGAGCAATAACTTCTTTCTTAACAACAACATATAAGACATCAATCTCTTCTTCGGTTCGTGAATAGACAAAGTGGTTTATGTTTAGTTCCTCCCGAGAAGTGAAGGATAAAAGCTCATCCAAAGTGAACAGTATTTTCTCTTCAAGGATGGCCTCGGCCTGGGTGGGTAATTTCAACCTTCCCACCAAGGTGAACTTACCAGGTAAAGAGAAGGCTACCCTTTGACATTTTATCCCTATCTCATCCCAAGTAGCAGCTATCTGCTCTCCCAGCTCCCTCTTCTTTTCGGTCTCCATGTCAAGGGTCAACTTGGGAGTTGGGAGAGGAACCACTAAGCCATTTTTAAGAACAATCCTATCCTTCTGACGGGCGAGTACCGCTATCTTCAGCGTATTAGTGCTGAGCTCCATCCCCGCGCAGGCAGGCGAGCCTTTTATTCTATCAAAAAGGGCCACTATATATCTCCCGTCTTTTCAAAGTCTTCTCCTCTTTGAGTAGCAAAGATGTGGTTTAAGAGCAAGGTTGGCTTTTCATCTTTGTGCAGCTATCCTCCGAAGTATGGATAAAGAGATATTGAAAGAGGCAGCGGCCCTTGCAAGAGACAGGGAACACGGGGCTGCCCAGCTCTACAACAAAGCCCTGTCAATATTCATGAAGGTCCTAAACCAACACCACACTCTAACCCCTCAAGAGATGCTGCCTCTGGTGGAGATACTCCTGAACGCTCAACCTGCCATGGCCCCCCTTATAAATCTCTGTAACAGGATTCTCCTTTTGATGGAGAATATGGATCGCAGCAAGCTCATAAACCAGCTAAAAGAAGAAGCAACAGAGAACTCCCCCTGCATCAAAGAATCAGCTTCCCATCTCATTCCATTCCTGGAAAAAGCAGAGAGAGTAGTGGTCTTCTCTTACAGTTCAACTGCCCTGAGCACTCTCAACGCATCTGGAATAAGACTGCCTATACT
>JALWSI010000228.1 GCA_027080315.1 bacterium
CAAAAAAAACCTCCTACACTCTGCTGTGAATGGCTTTTGGGGTTTGATAAGAGAGGGATACACTTAGAAAGAATACCCCCAACCGGTTACTCTAAGGGGAAAAGGCATGGTAGGCACGGGCGGATTTGAACCGCCGACCCCTTGCGCGTCAAGCAAGTGCTCTCCCCCTGAGCTACGTGCCTTCACCTTCTCTATCATCAGGGGCAAAAGGTACGACAACTTCCCCTGTTCAGTCAAGGGGGAGAGCGAAAGATTGAGAAAAAACTAACGAGCTCTCTTTTTAAAAGCCTTTAGGAGCCCTTTGCAGCCTTCTCTTTTAGCCTTTTCTCAAACTTCTCCTGGTTGATTATGAAGCGTTCATGAGTACCTTTAGAGATGGTGTCCACTCCGTCATGGGCCTCAATGGCAAAGGTGAGCTTTTTGCCCTCCACTTTGAGAAGCTCAACCTTTACGGTGACCTCAAATCCTACAGGGGTTGCTGCCTGGTGGCTTATGTTCACATGGGTTCCCACTGTCTGTTCTTTGGGCCAATCAATGTGGGGATTTATGGCCTTAATGCAAGCCCACTCCATAAGCCCCACTAAGAATCCAGTGGCAAATACCTTGGGCATAACCTGAAACTCCTCTGCCTCTGGATAGAGGTAAGGCACGGTCTTGTTTTCGGGCACCACGAACCTGTACTCGTAGGTTAATCCTGGCTTCAAACTCTCTTTCATTTTCTTCCCCTCCTTCTGCCTCTTCTCTCTCCTGGTTTTCCAAAGGGGTCTTTGCCTATACTTCCCCTTGCCTTTTTCTGTTTTATGCTTTCTTTGAACCTCTCTACAAACTCTTCCCTAAAGTCTTCAATATCCATGGCTTCGTCGTATCTGCCCAGAAGGTATAAGGCCATTCCTTTGTACATCCTGGCGCTCTTGGCGTGTTGTGAAGCAGGGTCAATATCAATCACCATGTCAAGTAGAGGCAGGGCCTCTTCGTACTTCTCAAGGCCCATAAGGGCAAAGCCTTTACCCAGAAGGGCAAAGGGATACTCCTCTTTTCTGCCTAAAAGATCGTCAAAGGCCTCTATCGCCTCTTTGAACCTGCCTAAGTCGCTAAGACACGAGGCCCTAAGCTCAAGCACAGGAAGGGCATCCGGGTTCTCATCCAGCTCCCTTTCGCAGCAGAATAGACACTCTTCAAGGTATCCTTTTCTTACCAGGAAGGCTGCACCATCTATCCATGAGGTGCTAAGCCCAACTATTCTCTTTATTGCCCCTGCGTAGTTTCCGTCTAAGACTTTCTGAGCAGCCTCTCTTCCCAACACTGGCATCCCATGGCCCGGAAAGATGTTTTGAATGTTCATGTTTCTCAGCACCTTCACACTAAACAGAAGGTAATCCTGCCTTCCACCTCCGATTTCGTCAGGAGTGGCAGCGGCAAATGGCAACACGGTGTCTCCTGTGAAGACCGACCGTGTTTCTTCGTGAAGAAGGCAGATGCTATCAAGGGTGTGGCCTGGTGTATGCAACACCCTCATGGGAAATCCGCTTAGGTCAATAACGTCGCCGTTCTTTACCTGAGTAATTTTGCATCCGAACTCTGTAACCACATTAACCAAAGACTCAGGAGTCCCGTCTCCAACGAAAACCTCTATATTCTTTGTCTGCTGAACACTGGGATACCTGAAGAGCTCCAGCAGGCCCATAACATGTTCGGGATGACCATGGGTGAGAAAGACTTTACGGATATCCTCTGGTTTGTATCCTTGATGGAAGAGCTGGATAAAGGCAGTGTAGTCGTTGCCTGCATCAATTAGGGAGAGGTGGTCTCCTTTTAGGGCGTAAATATTAGAGGATATGTCAAACCCTTCTAAGAAAAGACATTTTTCAAAAAAAGGGTGTTTCTCGCTGCAATCAAGATCTTTTATGGGAACCCACCCTTTTAGCCTTTCATTTTCTCCCCGTATCTGATAGCCGTCTTGAGGCTCTTCCTGGTTCACAGACTCCTGACTCATAGGCCCTCCTCATGGATTTTTATAACTCAATACTAAACCGTTTCTTTTGTATCAATCATTAAAAAGGCGCCCCTAAAGGGGCGCCTTTGGAAGACTCGAAGTTCTTAGTCCACAGGCGGAATGAATTCAAGCTTGTAGGGATGAACCTTGCCCATTGTCTCAATGGGCCACATCTTGAAGGCCTTCTCCTCCCCTGGATAGACATCTTTGCCGGCTACCTTTTCTACAACGAGCTCCAGATACTTCCACGCGGTGAGTTCGTACTTAACAATCACATCAGGGGGAACCAACACGGCGTATCCAGACTCAGCGCTGGTCTTCCACTCAAAAGGCTCATCGGTCTCTACCAACTTCTCACCCTCCCAGTCGTACACTGCCAGCAACCTGCCGCTCACAGTGTCCCCTGGCTGGGGCTTGAACTCGTCAAAGGTCTCGTTGCTCAAGTACCACCAAATGGCCCTGGCCCCTGTCTTCACGTAGCCCCTGACGAGCATAGGGTCGAATCCGCAACACACTACTCTGTATCTCTCAGGCATGTTTATCCTCCTTTTGATGCATCTCATTCAGGACCTCAAGGAACTCAATCGCCTGGGCCTGGCAGAAGTCCATGAAGGAGTCCAGATCTTCTCTTTCCATACCACCAAGTTTGTAGATCTTGTAAACATAGGGATAAACCATTTCGTCTATCTCCCCCACGTATTCTCTAAGGAGATAAGCGCATCCTTCGCCCTCTTCGTAGGCGCGCTTTATGTAACTCTCCTTCCAGGCCACGATCATACATTTAAGCGATTCCAGTTCCTTCCTGACATCCTCGTCCATGGTCACCTATTTTATCTCTTCATAGGCGTAGCACTTCTTCACAATCCTGTGCTCCGGGACGCACCAGAAGAAGGGCCAATGGATCTTCTTGCACCC
>JALWSI010000229.1 GCA_027080315.1 bacterium
GTATAGGCATAGCCCTGTTTTTTGGATTTCCACCTTTGGTTGGAGCAGGGGCTTTTGCCCTTCTCTCTTCCTTTGTGATGGGGACCCTTTCATTGAAAAGGGAGAGAACAGAGGTGGCCATAGGGGTGATATGGGCCGCTGGTATGGCAGTTGGGATCATCTTTAGCATCCTTGCTCCGGGATACAAGGGAGGGCTCATGAGCTACCTCTTTGGAAGCATTCTTGCTGTGCCTGCCAGCGATCTTGTCTTTATGTCCCTGTTGCTTGTAGGGGTGCTGGTGGTGGTCTTTCTCTTCTACAAAGAGTTATTGGCCTTCTCTTTTGATAGGGAACACGCTCGGGTTGTGGGGATTCCAGTTGTCCTGTTCTACCATCTGATCCTGGCCATGGTGGCAATGGTGGTGGTTATGAGCATAAGGGTTGTTGGGCTCATTCTGGTGATAGCAATGCTCTCCATACCCCCAGCCATTGCAGAGCGATTTGTGGGGAAGCTATGGCAGGTGATGTTGCTGGCGGCTGTGTTGGGAATGTTCTTTAACCTGGGGGGGCTTTTGCTCTCTTGGTTCCTCAATCTTCACGCAGGAGCCACAATTGTCCTCTTCTCAACGGTGATGTACGGCCTTGCCTCATTGATTCCCAGAAGGGCGGTTTAACTATGAGCATTCTTGGCAAAACCCTTCAGCTAAGGGTGAACACCCTGGTTTACCAAGGAGACGGGCTGGGCAGGTATCAGGGCAAAGCGGTGTTTATTCCCTTCACTGCGCCGAAAGATGTGGTCTCATGCCGCATAGTGGAGGAGAAGCGTAGCTTTTTGAGGGGAGTTGCAGAGAGGGTGGTGATACCTTCTCCCCTTCGTGTAGAGCCCCGTTGCCCCCATTTCACCCGTTGTGGGGGGTGCCAGTGGCAGCACCTTGATTATGAGGCTCAGCTTGATGCCAAGAGGGAGATATTTGCCTCTGCCCTTGAGAGAAACGCCTCTGTGGCCAAGGAGGTGATAGAGGAGATCGTCCCTTCTCCTGACCAATGGGGATACCGCAGCAGGTGTCTGCTTAGGTGTAAAGCGGAGGGGGGAAACAACAGCATAGGCTTCTACAGTCGGAAAACCCGTGAGGTGGTGGATGTAGAAGAGTGCCCCATACTTAAACCGGAGCTCAACAGGATCCTCTCTCTTATCCGCCAAAGGCTCAAAGATGTGGTCTATCTTTTCTCTGATGTTCAGATGGAGGTAGGAGATGAGGGTGCTCCCAGGGTGATGGTGGGGGCGAGTAGTTTGGCAAAGAGAGGTGAGGGAAAGAGGCTCTTTAGCAAGGCAACAGAGGCGCTCAGAGAGGTGGCTGAGACTGAGGGATTCTCCCTTTTAGTGCGGGATTCCAAGGGAGAGGTGAGCATCTTGAATCAGGCATCCGAGCCTCAGATCAAACCTCTTCATGGCTCTGAAATGACCCTTAAGATGGATCCCTTAGGATTCTTTCAGGGCAATCTTGACCAGAACCGCAACCTGGTGGGTCTCGTTCTTCGTCTCATTGATCGCTTTCTTCCAAACCCATCACAGGCGAGGGTGCTTGATCTCTTCTGCGGTATGGGCAATCTCTCAGTCCCCCTTTCCACCATGTGTGGGGAGGTTGTTGGGGTAGAGGCCTATCCCTTAGCCGTTGATGTGGCGTGGAGGAATGCCAGGCAGAATGGCGTAGCCAATGTCAGGTTTGTTAAGGAGAAGGCGGAGAGGTTTTTGAGATCCGATGGTGAAGAGTTCCAGGCAGTGGTCATGGATCCCCCACGAATAGGGGCAAAGAGAGAGACTCTTCTGGTGGCGGGGTTGAGGCCCAAGCTTGTGATCTACGTCTCTTGTGATCCCATGACCCTTGCCCGGGATCTGAGAGAGCTCATCTCAGTGGGGTACAAGGTGGTCTCTTCAACCCCCATAGATATGTTTCCCCAGACCTTTCATATTGAGAGTGTCACCGCTTTGACGGCTCTTTGATGGTTCGGCTGGTTTTCCCCCTTAGCTGAGGTAGTGCCAAGAGCCTTTTTGAGGCTTGCAGTGGGTTGTTATTCCATGAGTTGTGGAAATGGACTGTAAAAGATGAGCGAAGCCAGCCCCTTGCAGGATTTTACAGCTTCATGCTCTTTACCGACCTCATTAGATCAGCCTCGTATCGGGAGTAGGGTTCGCCCTCTCCAATCATGAATGAGGCCCACACTATTCTGTCCCCATACTCCACATAGACTCTGAGAACGTTTCCACCTTCGGGGCCCTGAAGATGGGCTATGATCGCTTTGTGTCCTCCAATGGTGGTGGTGTGTTGAGAGAGAATTTTGGAGCCAAACTCCTTGGACATCTTTGTTGCTGTATCCTCAAATCCCCCCTCGCCTATTGGCTCATCCATGAGCACACCGGTGCAATATCTGCCCTTGTGACACATCTGGGGATTGTCTAAGACCCAGCCTCTGGGGATGTTCATGGAGACACCGAGGCGAGATATCTCCATCTTTGCTTTATTGGGGCCCTGTTTTCCTCCACAGCCCCACACCAATAAAGCCGCAAAGGCTATGACTATAAGTTGAGATGCTCTGATGGCTCTTCTCATACCTGATCTCCTTTCAATGGTTGGGTTTAATTAAATACCCCGTAGATTTTCGTGCCACAGTTGGGACAGGCCCCACCTTTCAGTCTGTTATCCCTAACCCCGAAGAAGGCTCCCCTCTTGATTACCGCCTCTTCACACTGGGGGCAGTAGGTAGTTTGGGCCTCTTCATCCCTAAGATTGCCCAGGTAAACGAAGTGTAGCCTCTCTTTGGCCTCTGAGAACGCCTGGTACATGCTATCCAAAGGAGTTGGGGGCAGGTTCTGCATCTGGTAGCAGGGGAAGAACCTGGAGATGTGCAAAGGAATCTCTCTGCTAACCGAGGCCACCCACTCTGCCAAGCGGCCCACCTCTTCCTCAGAGTCGTTGCAGCCGGGGATGAGCAGGTTTGTGACCTCAAGGTGAACTCCTGCTTCAAAGGCCTTAGCTATGGTGTGCTTAACTGTGGCGAGAAAGTCTCCCCCGCAGTAACGCCGGTAGAAGTCGGGGTCTATTGACTTGAGATCAATGTTCATGGCGTCAACAAAGGGTAGCAGCTCTTCCAGAGGCTCGGGGTTTATCACCCCGTTGGTGACCAGCACCACCTTTAGCCCCTTCTCTCTGAGAAGAACTGCTGTGTCCAGTATGTACTCAAACCAGACCAAGGGCTCCGAGTAGGTGAAGGCCACCCCCCTTGAGTCGTCCATACCCCCCAGGGTGGCCAGCTCTTCAGGGCTCAGGAATCGCCCCGGTATGTCCCGCTGAGAGACCTCCCAGTTCTGGCAGAAAACACAAGAGAGGTTGCATCCGTTGCAACCCACTGAGAGAATGCGGGATCCAGGCAAGAAGTGGTAGAGGGGCTTCTTCTCAATGGGGTCGTTGGCGGCAGAGACCACCACCCCGTAGCCGTTGGGGATAAGCTCTCCCTTCTGGTTAGAGCGCACCCTGCAGCGCCCCCTCTTCCCAGGCGCGATTACGCAGGCATTGGGGCAGAGGGTGCATCTCACCCTCTCGTCGCCAAGGTTCTCCCAGAACTCAGCCTTTCTCAAGGTGCCTTTGCCCTTAGTGGAACCTCTCCACCGAGAACCGATAGAGCTTAACCCTTTCTCCCCTGCCTATTCCCGCCTTGGCCATGGCGATGGCCAGCTGCTGCTCAACGGTGTCCACCCCCTCCAAGTCTGGAAGCAACAGGCCCTTTTTCCAGCCTGACTCAACAATCACCCCGTACTTTTTGGGGTCCAGCTCCTCTGGGCCTGAGATGGGCTCTGGGGGAGAGAGTATATCCACCGACACCTCTAAGTGTGGAAGCTCCTGAGGCCCCACAGGGGGGAAGCGGGGATCCCGGGTGGCGGCTGAGATGGCGTTTTCAATCACCTCTCTTGCCACGTTCTCCTGGGTGGGCATGAAGGTGCCGATGCATCCCCTCAATTGACCACCCTTCTTGATGGAGACGAAGGCCCCAGCCTTGCGCTTCATCTCTTCGGTGAGCTCCTCAGGGGGATCTATCACCTTCTGCTCCCTCACGTAGGACTCAATGGCCCTTCTGGCTAAGCTGACCAACGGATGGTGCTTCTTCATCTAAAAATCCCTCTCCACAATGAAACTTGCAATGCCCTTCAGGTACTCCTTCTCCGGACAATCCCTGAAGTTTTCTATCCTGGTAATGGCGTGGTTTACGTGGCGCCATGCAATTTCTATGCTCTTCTCTACCCCTCGGTGTCTCTCCACAATCTCTTTAACCTTGGTAAAATCTTCGGCAGGATCGTCGCTTAGAACCACTTCTTTTATGGTCTCCAAGTCCTTCTGGTAGCCTTTCTCCTTTGCGGATTCCATTGTGAGAATCACAGGCAGAGTGATCTTTCCCTCTTTCAGGTCGATTCCCAGCGGCTTTCCGGTACGCTTGGGATCCCCGGTAATGTCCAAGCAATCATCAACAATCTGGAAGGCAAAGCCTATATCCTCCCCGTACTCTTTCAGGGCGTGCCTGTCGCTCTCAGGTGCCCCTGCCAGCACTGCTCCCACCTCACAACAGGCAGAGATGAGGGCTGCGGTCTTTCCGTAGATTGTTCTGTAGTACTCCCTTTGGGCTATGTTTGGGTTAAAGCTGTTTATGAGCTGCAGGATCTCCCCCTCTGCCAGGGAGATGCAGGCCCCGGACATTATTTTTAGCACCTCTTCGCCGCAATCATGCACCATCATCTGGAAGGAGCGGGCAAAGAGGTAGTCTCCCACAAGCACACTGGCCTCGTTACCCCAGATGGTCTTGGCTGCGGCCTGTCCCCTGCGCATGTCGGCCTCATCCACCACGTCGTCGTGGAGCAGGGTGGCTGTGTGGATATACTCCACAACAGCAGAGGCCACATGGGCTTTGCGCCCCCGATAGCCGCAGAGAGATGCAGAGAGCATGAGGAGCACCGGACGAAACCTTTTTCCCCCGCTCTCAAGGATGTAGTTGCTTAGGTCTGGAATCACCTTGATGGTTGAGTGGATGTTGTTGTTTATCACCGCTTCAGCGGCCTTAAAGTCCTCTCCTAAGAAGGCTATGGCTTCCTTTAGCATTGTTGTATCCTCCTGCTCCTCTTCTACCACCTCCGTCTAAACCGGGCAACGTGTCAGGTTGCGTCTGAGGATGGCTACAGGTAAGAGAGGGGCCATGAGAGAGTTGCTTCATGGCGGAGGGGTTAGGGCTGCTGCGGCTGCCCTTGGTGTGCCTGAGGGGGAGATCCTTGATTTCAGTAGCAACCTTAACCCTCTTGGGCCTCCTCCTGAGGTGATTGAGCTGCTTGAAGAGGAGGGGATTCTCCTTCAAGAGGCTACCACCCATCCCCCTGAGTATCCCTTTGAGCTGGAGAAGGCCTTGGCTGACCGCTGGAAGGTTGATGAGGGGAGCCTCGCGGCGGTTCCAGGGAGTGTTTACGGTATCTATCTGATCTTCCAATTATTGAGGCCAGAAAAGACGGTGATGCATGTTCCCACCTTTTCCGAATACTCAAGGGCAGCCCGGTCTGTTGGCTCTGAGATTGTGGCTCACAAGACCTCTAAGGAGAGAGGATTCCGTCTATGTCTGGGAGAGTACTCTTGGAGGATTGAGCCTGGAATCCAGGTGGCGGTGCTGTGTAACCCCAACAACCCAACAGGATACCTGATGCCCCTTGATGAAGTGGATGCCCTGGCCCGTTGGTGCGATAGGGAGGGATGCTATCTGCTGGTTGATGAAGCCTTTGTGGAGTTCACCTCTCAAGGTAGCGCCGTTGATCTCGTGAGAGAGCATTCGCACTTGGTGGTGCTAAGGTCTTTCACCAAGGCCTTCGCTATTCCTGGCCTCAGGGTGGGGGCAGTTGTTGGTCCAGAGGCCCTGATGAAAAGGGTGAAAGAGAGCACACCCCCGTGGAGCATAAGCGGAATTGGCCAAAAGGCATGCATACTGGCGCTAAACTGCCAGGGGTATTTAGAGAAGACAAGAGCGCTTGTGAAGGAAGAGAGGGAGAGGCTTAGACGGGATCTGAGCGGTTTGGGTTTAAGCCCCGTTCCTTCATGGGCAAACTATCTTCTCTTGCAGCTACCGCAGGGGTTAACAGGAGAGACTCTGCAGAGCCGATTGTTGAAGTATAAGATCCTGATCCGTTGCTGTGACAATATCCCTGGGTTGACCCACAGATACATCCGTATCTCTGTGAGAAGGGCCGAAGAGAACCAGCAGCTCCTCAGCACCCTGCAGGAGTGCACCAAGGGATGATTAACAAAAAAGGCCCCGCTTAAGCGGGGCCTTTGCTCTTTTGATTAAGACCTACTTAGGAACAACCTTTGTGGCCTCAAGGCCTTTGCGTCCCTGAGACACTTCAAACTCAACCTCTTGTCCTTCACGAAGGGTTTTAAATCCCTCGCCGCTGATGTTTGAATAGTGAACAAAGATATCCTCGCCACCGTCGTTAGGTGTGATGAATCCATAACCCTTTTGATCGCTGAACCACTTAACTGAACCTGTTGACATACTACTAACTTCCTCCAATTTCTCTCTCATCCTTAGATGAGTCTAATACTCCCCTCTTTACTGCTCCAGAACCTCCGGGGATTGTAGGCTCCGAACTCGGCCTTGCGGTGCAGCGCCTTCTACCTCCTCCTTTCTCCAGCGCTGCTGTCTAACTGGTCTGACCGTCCTTCCGATTCTGAAAGGTATGCCTGAGATGACGGGTTGTCAACTGTAAAGATTCAAAAAAGCAAAAAATTTCAAACATTTTTTCTGGACTTAGCGGAAGGAGTGGTTTGACAGTCTTTTACCCCCTCTGGCGCTTCCTTCTCGTTTTCTCAAGGTACATCAGTTTATCTGCCTGTATCAAAATGTCTTTAAGCTTCCAATCCTTGCCCTTTGCATCCATCTCAGAGAGGGTTGCGATTCCGATTGAGGCTCCAATCTTGGCATCAGGCCATTGGGGGATCTCCACATTGTTCAGGGCCTTCTCTATTCTGTCTGCTACGATTTTTGCCCTCTCTCTACCTTGTCTTGGTAGAATCACCAGGAACTCGTCTCCTCCAAACCGCACTGCTATGTCGGAGGTTCTTATGTTATCTTTGAGTATATTGGCTACCTCTTTGAGAATGGCATCACCTGCTTCGTGGCCGAAGGTGTCGTTCACCGCCTTGAACCCGTCTAAGTCAATCATCAATACTGCCAGATCCTCGTTGTAGCGCCGGCGTTCTTCCACCAAGTGGGCGAAGTGTTCGTTGAAGAATCTGCGGTTGAAGAGCCCTGTTAGCTCGTCTTTGGTGCTGAGGTAGTTTAGCCTCTCGCTCTTCTCCACCACCTCCCTCATTGCGCTTCCCAAACGAACTAAGTTGCCTATGCGCATACGTAGTTCTGGAAAGGTGAAAGGTGCTTTGATGAAGTCTGATGCCCCTGCCAGAAAGGCGTCGTACCCTATGAAGGGGTTTTCGTCTGATGAGTATAGCAGCACCATTTTGCGGTACTCTGGAAGCTCCGAGTCGCGCAGCCAGCTTGTCATCTCCATTCCAGACGAGCCTTCCAGAACTATATCTGACACCACCACCGAGAAGTCGTTTAGCATGATTAAAGATCTTGCATAGTCAGCGTTTCTCACGGCAATCACCTTGTAGCCCATGCTCTCTATTCCTCGCCTGACGATGTTTCTTCTGGTGGTGCTATCCTCTACCAGCAGAATGCTGTGTATGTTGTCCGTTGCCTCTTTCTCGCCACCAATAAGGGCAATCACGTATCGGGTGAGGGTTTTAGGATCGTATGGTTTGTGTAGGTAGAAGGCTACCCCTGCGTTTAGGACCTTTTTCTTGAACTCTTCAGAGAACTCTGATGTGGCCATCACAATGGGAATGTACCTGCCTGACCTTTGCAGCCAAAGGGCGAGATCCAACCCAGTGTCTTTGCCACCCAAGTTCTGGTCAAGAACCATGAGTCTCAATTTGTGGCCTAATGCTTTTATTCTCTCTTTTGCCTCTTCAATACTCTCGGCCATCTCTATCTTGTATCCAAAGGGAGCCAATCCTTTGATGGCCATCTGTCTGGCGGTTATTGAGTCGTCTACCACCAGGACCACCCCTTTTTCCGCTCTTAGAATATTGTAAGAGACGCAGCTCATCACAGACTCTTTCAGCACCTCAGGGGTGAAGGGCTTGTATAGAGCCAGATCCGGCATTCTTTGGGGGTATTTCCAGTTCAAGGCCTCTGATGATGTCAGAACGATCAAAGGCAGGTGGCAGAAACCATTCTGGCAGATCTTTTCCATTACTGCTTCGGCTCTTACCCCCTCGAGGGGCTCCCTGTCGCAGATCAACACGTGGAGCTTTTCCAGCAGCTCTTTGAGATTGTCAAGGGAGTCTTCAAAGTAGAGAACCGCTTCCCCTTCAAGGTGGGACTCTATGACCCTTCTTAGGGTGCTACTCTCTGTAACTACCCCCACTTTGGGGATAAAGTTTCCCTCCTCACCCTGTAACAGCATATTTCACTAAATAGAATAGAAACGGCCGCAGGGCAAGTCTCTGCGGCCGTTTTACAAGATTTTTCAATCTACACCATCTTCTGGTTGGCTATGGGATTGGGGCCAAGGTTCTTTATGTGCTCGGTGAACTCAGAGACCACCTGGGCAAACCGGGGACCTTCTGAGGCCGAGATCCAGGATAACCTCACCCTTTCTGGCTCCAGGCCTAAACTTGTGAGAAGCTGCTTGGTGAGGGCCATCTTGCGCCGTGCGTAGTAGTTGCCCTTCTGGTAGTGGCAGTCTCCTGGATGGCAGCCAGCCACCAGCACCCCGTCGGCACCTTCAAGAAGGGCCTTTATGATGAATACGGGATCAACCCTGCTTGAGCACATAACCTTCACGGCCTTGAGATTGGGGGGATACTTGAGCCTGCTGATTCCCGCAAGATCCGCTCCAGTATAGCTGCACCAGTAGCACAAGAATCCCACCAGATTGGGTTTTAACTCTCCGCTCATAGTAACACCCCCTCTAACTCTGCGAATATCTCTTGGTTGTTGAAGTGCCTTGTGGTGACCGCCTTGTTGGGACAGGTGGCTGCGCAGAGCCCGCAGCCCTTGCATATTGCGGCGTTAACCACACAGACCCCTTGTGCAGGGTTGTACTCTATTGCCGAGTACATGCACACCCCCATGCACTGCTGGCATCCCACACAGACCTCGGGATCAATGTGGGACACCGCCGCTTCAACCTCCACCTGTCCTCGCATAATGAGGCTGAGAGCCTCTGAAGCGGCGCCCTCTGCCTGGGATACGGTGTCAGGAATGTCTTTTGGCCCCTGACAGCATCCCGCCAAAAAGACCCCGTCGCTGGCGGTAGAGAGGGGGGCCAGCTTGGGATGAAGCTCAATGAACCAGCCGTCCTGATCCTGTGAGATTCCTACCAGGCGAGCAATCTCCTCAGCTCCGTCGGCAGGCTCAAGGCCTACGCTGAGAAGCACCATGTCAACAGGCACCCTGCGGACCTTGCCTGCCAAGGTGTCCTCTGCCACCACTATGAGCTTGCCCTCCTCCTCTGGTGAGAGGGGCACGTCGGTCACCTGGGCCACCTTACCCCTGATGAAGAGCACCCCCTCCTCTTGCAGCCTGTTGTAGAACTCCTCGTAGCCCTTACCTGGGGAGCGTATGTCAATGTAGAACTCGTAAACCTCAGCGCCCACCTTCTCTCTCACCAGATGGGCAAACTTCATGGAGTACATGCAGCAGACCCGGGAGCAGTAGCGCTTGTTGTTGGCGTCTCTTGAGCCCACGCAGTGGATGATGGCCACCCTCTCGGGTTTTTTGCCGTTCTTCATGAGCACCTCTCCGCTGGTGGGCCCTGCGGCGTTGTTCAGGCGCTCAAACTCTATGCTGGTGTAAACCTCTGGGTATCTCCCGTAGCCGAACTGGGATAGGGTCTCTGCAGAGGGATCTATGGGCTTGAAGCCTGTGGCCACGATGATGGATCCAACATCAACCTCAATCTCTTCATCCTTCATCTCGTGGCGTATGGCTTTTGCCTCGCATAGCTTCTCACACTCGCGGCACTCGCAGCAGCCAGCACAGTCAAGGCACCTCTTGGCCTCTTCCAGAGCCTCCTCTTCAGACATAGGCTGCTCAACCTCTGCAAAGTTGGAGATACGCTCTTTTGTATCCAGGTGTCTTAGAGAGACAGGGCTTGAGACGCTGTAGCGACGCTTCTTTAGCACCTCCTCCTTATCCACGCTCTCCATCCAGTGCTCTTCGTAGGGACGGGCTTTTAGGTCCTCTCCCTCAAGGTAGCGGCTGATGTACTCTGCTGCCTGGCGTCCAAGGCCAATGGCCTCAACAATGGAGGCAGGCCCCTTTGTGGCGTCTCCACCAGCAAAGACCCCTTCAAGGTTGGTCTGCAGCGTCTCTGGATCAACCCAGATTGTGCCGTTTCTGTTCACCTTGAGCCCTTCCGCGGCCAATGGCTCGCTGTAAGGCTCCTGTCCAATGGCCAGAATCACCCTGTCTGCATCAATGGTGAACTCTGAGCCCTCAACGGGGATTGGGCGTCTTCGCCCAGACTCATCAGGCTCTCCAAGCTCCATCTTGATGCACTCTGCAGCGGCGAGCTTGCCGTTCTTGCCTAAGAACTTCACGGGGTTGGTGAGTATCCTCAGCTTCACCCCCTCTTCTTCTGCCGCTTCAATCTCCTCCACGTAGGCAGGCATCTCCACCCGGGAACGGCGGTAAACAATGGTGACCTCCTTTGCCCCCAGCCTCAGGGCAGAGCGAGCAGCGTCAACGGCAGAGTTTCCTCCGCCCACCACTATCACCTTCTCGCCCACATCAAACTTCTCGCCGCTGTTCACCCGCCTTAAAAACTCGATGGAGCTCCAGACCCCATCAAGATCCTCTCCCTCAATGCCCATCTTTCTGTCTTTGTGGGCTCCGATTCCCACAAAGACGGCATCGTACTCCTCCTTCAGCTTCTTAAGGGAGATCCCGTCTTTTCCAACAGGGGAGCTGCACACAATCTCAACCCCTGTCTTCTTGATGAACTCAACCTCTTTGTCCACAAGCTCGTTGGGAATACGGTAGTTGGGTATGCCGTAGCGCAGCATGCCTCCTGGCTCTGGAGCTGCTTCAAGCACCTTCACCTGGTAGCCCTTACGGGCGAGGTAGAAGGCGCACGAGA
>JALWSI010000230.1 GCA_027080315.1 bacterium
GGACGAACTTAGGCAAAGCGCAGTGTTACAGAAGCTCATTGTCATCGGCGAGGCTGCGGCGCGTCTGCCCAAAGAATTCAAAGAGAGGTATTCGGAAATTCCCTGGAGAGACATAGCGGCGTTTCGCAACATCGCGGTGCACCAGTATTTTGCCGTGGATTGGAGCATCGTCTGGGAAACGGCAACCCAGGAGGTGCCCGAGCTACGCCGTCAGATAGCGTTGTTACTGGAGAGACTGGAAGAGGAATGAAAGGGGGTTATCCCGGTTTCTTGGGCACCAAATTGACTTTTTTCACGCTGCTATTCCCTCTTGCTCAAGCGCCTGAACCATTATTCTGTATCTGGTAGCGTGTATATTCCAGTCAAAGTCTCCGATCCTTGCCCCAGAATCGCCGGAGAATTGGGACCGGAGTGCTCAATGGTGCGATAGCGCCCTGCTTGCATATTTTCGTAAAATACGTATCCCCTGTTTAGGGAAACTCTGACGCGGAGGTGCAAATGGAGACACTGATAGTTGGAGAGAGAGGGCAGATCACCATTCCCAGGCGTCTGCGAGAGAAGTACAGCATAAAGCCTAAACAGCCTGTTGTGATTGAAGATAGAGACGGGGAGATCGTGATAAAACCGGCGGTGGTGGTACCTTTAGACAGGCTTAAGGCTCTGGTTAAGGAGTACGATGAGGAGGCTCTGCAAGAGATTCTTGAGTCCAACAAGGTTAGCCCCCAAGAGGAGGAGAGGGTTTTTAAGAAGAGGCTTTCCCAAGAAGATTGAGAGTGTTTCCAGATACAAACTGAAGGGACCCTACCCGCCATTCTGTGGAGGAGTGAAGGGTAGATCTTGTTTCCTCTCAGCATCCGGCGCAGCGCTTTGTTGTAGGATTATAGTTCGCTTTCTTTGATGCCTGCTATTTTCATTAAATGCTTCTGCAGACCTATTTTTAACGGTGTGTTGCCGTGAACTGGAACGGAAATGCGCGCATTTTCACCAGCTTTCGCATAAATATGATGGCTACCATTGATTCGTTTTAATTCCCATCCTTTGGCTTCAAGGAGCTTGCAAAACTCCTTGCCGCTGATTGCTTTCAAACGGCAATCTCCATAACCTTATCTTTTTCGGATACCAGGATATCCTGAATGTCCACTGAAAGGCATCCCTCTACCGCCTCGTAGATGTTTGCCAACAATTCCTCAAAGGTTTCCCCTTGAGTTACACACCCTGGTATGGATGGAACCTCTGCCCAGTAGCCGCCTTCTTCGGCTTCGTGTACTATCACCTTTAACTTCACGATCCTTCCCCTCTGCTGCTCATCTGCCCCTATTCAATTCAATCCCAAAATCCTTACAGTCAAGCACCCTGAGCTTCTCTCTCATACTGCCTAATCACCCTGCTCACAGTAGAGTAATGTACCCCTGCATAATCGGCGATCTCTTTCATGGTGTAGCCCTCTTCACGATAGGCCTTGTACATCCACTCTCCACGAGATTCGCAGGTCTTCACAAGCTCAGGCAGGGGTGTTCTGCCAGGGTGTCTCTGAGATATGGGAAGCTCTGAATCGCTTCTTTTCTTGCCCCTTATCATTGAGCGGATCTCGCCTATGAACCGGTCGCTGCCAATGAAGGTTTGGTGTTTCACCTTTAAAGGCTCTGCAGGCTTTGCAATAAAAGCCTTGTATGCCTCTTTTGCATCGGCCTGCTCTCCAAAGGCAGAGAGGATCTTTTCGGTACATAGCCAGGGTTCAGGTTCCCTCATACCGGCGGTTGAGCGGTAGCTGCTCCAGAGGTAGTAGGCGGGGTCTGAGACCATCCCCAGCCGGGCGGGATTGGTGACCACAAACTTGTTAGCCTCTAACAGCATGGTGGGCTCAACCACAAAGGACTTGTATCTTCCGTGAAAGAGATGCCCTATGCGGTTGTGGCGAGAGTTGTACATCTGGGTGTAAACCCCGTTTAGTTGACGCATTCCCCTTGAGAGGTTTGGCATGGGGGTTTCAATAACCAGATGGTAGTGATTCTCCATAATCACATACCCATGGCACAGCCACTTGAAGCGATCAACCACATCTCCCAACACCTGCAAAAAGAGATTACGATCGTCGTCTGACTCTACAATGGGCAGTCGGGCATTGCCCCATGTGGTGATCAGGTAGAGTCCACCTGCAAACTCTATGCGCAGTGGCCGTGCCATGATCCGTTAGTATCAGCAGGTCTAACCTGCGTCAAGACCTGGCACTAACATCTCTTTCTGATGGGCCTCCTTCTGACTCCTTGTTGTTCCAGGGGGCTGGCCCTCTCAGTTTCTTGAGGGCCTTTGCCTCAATCTGACGGATGCGTTCTCGGGTTACGTGGAACACCTTTCCAACCTCTTCTAAGGTGTGCTCGGCGTTCATGCCTATTCCGAACCTCATCTCAATAACCGTTCTCTCTCGTGGAGTGAGGAGTTTCATGGCCTCTTCAATCTGCTCTTTCAGGGTCATGTCTATGGCAGTGTCCACAGGGGACTCTATTGATTTGTCTTCAACAAAGTTGCCAAGCTGGCTGTCTTCTTCTTCTCCAATGGGAGTCTCAAGAGAGATGGGCTCTTTGGCTATCTTCAAGATCTTTCTGACCTTCTCTGTGGAGATCTCTAACCTGCTGGCGATCTCTTCAGGGGTGGGCTCACGGCCAAGCTCTTGCACCATCTTGCGAGAGGTTCTCACCAGCTTGTTTATGGTCTCAATCATGTGAACGGGGATGCGGATGGTGCGTCCTTGGTCGGCAATTGCCCTTGTTATGGCCTGCCTGATCCACCAGGTGGCGTAGGTGCTAAACTTGTAGCCACGGCGGTACTCGAACTTCTCAA
>JALWSI010000231.1:0-5864 GCA_027080315.1 bacterium
ATACATCCCAATCGTGGTTGGTGTGTGTGGCATAATAATGGTGGTTGGTAGAACTTGGGTGTATCTTAAACTGACACAAAAACTGTCTTGCCTATGGGGTCCGTCTCATTTAGGTTTTTGAGGAACTCTTTTACCCATGAGTACCCAGATAGCCATGATGAGATGGCTAGAGCAATAAACCGGCTCAGAGAGCTGTTGTCTTTGATTGAGGCTTCTTTAGAGAGGTTGAATCTATAAGTCTTGTGCTAATAAGAGGTTTCTTTCCTATTTTTGGTTTGTTTGGTGGGGTTGATATAGTGGTTATATCGTGTTAAGTTTCCCCCAAATATCTCAATGAAAGGGGGGATTTGTGATGTTTCTGCGTAGGTTTTCGTGGTTGATGGTGGTGGTGGGGTTGATGGCTTTTCTGGTCTTTTCTCCTCTTCACGCCAAGAGCAAAGGGGTTAAGGCTGCCACAAGCGCAGCGACAAAGGTGTCTAACCCGCTCAATCTCAATACCGCTACCGCTAAGGAGCTTCAGGTGCTTCCTGGTATAGGACCCAAGATTGCGGAGAGAATCGTGAAGTATCGCGAGAAGAACGGCCCCTTCTCTTCGGTAGATGATCTCACGAAGGTTAAAGGCATTGGCCAGAAGAAGCTTGAGAAGATTCGTCCCTTCCTAAAGGTGTCTAAAGGCAAGAAGTAACACTATGGGCGGGCTAAGCCCGCCCAGTCCTGTTCATTGTGTTTATTGAGAGATGGGTTCAGAGATCTGAAGTCAGTGGCCAGTGGTCAGAAGCTGGGGGCGTGAAGTGTAAGGAGTCAGGGATCAGAGGTCAGTAGGCAGAAGTCAGAGGATTCTTAAAACTTAAAACTTGCAACTTAAAACTTCTACTAAACCCAACAAACCCAATGAACAAGATAGACCAGAAGAACCAGATACAAACAGACCAGATAGACCAGATGGACCAGATAACTCACTCAGGGGGTGATTTTAGATGGTGAGCTTAGCTGAGCTTTCTCCGAGGTACATAACTGACGAGAAGGGAGAGAAGATATCGGTTGTTCTGCCTATCTCCAAATTCCAAGAATTGTTAGAAGACATTGAAGATCTGGCGGTTGTGGCGGAACGAAGAGATGAACCAACAATATCTCATGAAGAGCTCGTTGCCAGTTTGAAAGAAGATGACCTCATATAGGGTGGAGTGGAAGCAATCAGCCCAGAAAGAGCTCAGAAAACTTCAAAGAGATCTCATACTGAGAATCCTTAATGTAGTGGAAACATTAGTGGAGGATCCCTATCCTCCAGGAAGCCGCAAGTTGCATGGGGCAGAATACACCTATCGTTTAAGGGTGGGGGATTATAGGATCGTATATTTGGTGTATTCGGATCTTCGGAAGATAGAAATTGTTAAAATTGGTCATCGCAAAGATGTGTACAGAAGGGTAGATTAAGATCAAATAGGAGGAGGAAGGGACCTAAGGCGTGAAGCGTAAGGAGTAAGGAGTCAAGAATCAGAGGTCAGTAGTCAGTAGTCAGCGGATTCTTAAAACTTAAAACTTGCAACTTAAAACTTCTACTAAACCCAACAAACCCAATGAACCAGATAGACCAGAAAAACCAGATAGGCGAGACAACCCAGATGAACCAGTTTCTAAGCTGGGATGGTAACTGCAGCGAAGATGTAGAGATCTTCAGAAGCATGTTGTGGAGTGATCCACGCAAGGTGTACATATGCCACGGTCCAGACAGGTTGCGGCAGGTCTTTCTTGTGCACGGTCACGACGCGCCAAAAAGAACCCGATCTTTCTGGATGATGATCCTAAAAATAGATGATGAAGAGCTGGAAGTTAACCGAAAGCCAGATAAGAACTTTAGGACTGCTTGTAAGATCTGGGATTACTAAGGGGTTCTATCTTGCAGGTGGCACCGCTTTAATGATCGGGTATGGCCATCGGTTCTCTCACGATTTTGACTTCTTCACCCTGCCGGAGTCCGGAGATGATCTTGGTGAACTTGTGGCCTTATTACCTGAAAACGGGTTTTTCGTGTTAGAAGAAAGATACGACACCCTAATCTTTGAGCTTTTTTCAGTAAGGTGTTCTTTTTTAAGTGCCATTAACCATTGGAGAATAACTGTTCCGTACTATACACGGAGGATTTACATCATGGGCAGATCATTGAGAAAAAGCTGGAGATAGTAAATCCATTTAAGCCGTATCTTGAGTCATAATAATCCACATATTACTACACTGGATCCCCCAAAAAGGGGACAGTATGCAAAAAGGTAGAAAGGATCCATAGATGACTCGGGTTTTGGTAACAGGAGGTGCTGGCTACATCGGCTCCCATGTAGTTAAGGCCCTGGGAGAGGCGGGGTATCAGGTGGTCACCTACGACAACCTGAGCACTGGACACCAGTGGGCGGTGCTTTACGGCGATTTGGTGGTGGGTGACTTAGCCGACAAAAAGAGGTTGAGAGAGGTGTTTGCTCAGTACCGGCCAAAGGCGGTGATGCACTTTGCCGCCCATATCGTGGTTCCCGAATCGGTGAAAAATCCTCTCAAGTACTACAGGAACAACACGGTGAATGCAGTGAATCTCTTGGAGGCCTGTGTGGAGTTCGGGGTTGAGAACTTTATCTTCTCCAGCACTGCCGCAGTGTACGGTGAACCTGAGCAGATTCCTATAACAGAAGCCGCTCCTTTGGAGCCCATAAACCCCTACGGTCAGTCCAAGGTGCTGGTTGAGAAGATCCTGTCAGACTGTTCCAAGGCTTATCCCTTTCGCTATGTGGCTCTGCGATACTTCAACGTGGCGGGAGCCGATGGTAAGATCCGTATAGGTCAGGTCTCTCCCAAGCCTACCCATCTCATTACCAGGGCCGTTAAGACCGCTTTGGGCCAGATAGATAGGTTAGAGATCTACGGTACCGACTATCCTACTCCCGATGGAACCTGTATCAGGGATTACATCCATGTTGATGACCTTGCCCATGCCCATATTCTGGCACTGGAACACCTGCTTTCTTCAGGTGAAAGCCGTATTTTCAACTGCGGCTACGGCCATGGATACTCGGTGCGAGAGGTGGTTGAGAAGACCAAAGAGGTGACGGGTATAGACTTCCCTGTGGTGGAAGCTCCCAGGCGTGAGGGTGATCCTCCCGCCTTGGTGGCCGATTCTACCCGTATCCAGAGGGAGCTGAACTGGCAGCCGAAGGATGACGATCTTGGCTACATCATCAAAACCGCGTGGGAGTGGGAGAAGCGGGTTATGAGGGAGAGGGTAAGGCGTAAGACATGAGGAGTGATAGGTTTAACGTGCTTAGAAACTTAGGCCAATATAAATCTAATTCCATAGAGGAGCGCTGGGCATGGGAAAAAACTTTGTGTTAGAGCGTGAAGAACTTAAGCTTTTAATAAAAGAAGCATTGGAGGAGTGTTTTGATCCAGACTATGGTTTAGAGATCCGTCCAGAGCTCTTTGAGCTTTTAAAGCAGAGCAGTAAGGAAAAAGAGGAGGGTAGGGGGATATCTTTAAAAGAGGCTCGTGAATTTCTTGGTTTGTAGATGTCAACTTACAAAGTTACATTGCTTCCTACAGCCTTAAACTCTCTTAAAGCAATAGATCAAAAGGTTAGTAGCCGTATCTTGGACAAGCTGGAGTGATTGTCGGAGAATTTTGATTATGTGAGACCATTGATGGGGACGCCTTAAGAGATTGTGGTTCACTATGTGGGACATAGAAGCCGGATTTACAAATTGTGAAGGTCGGGGTTGGAATTAAGACTGAGGGGTTGGGTCCAGAGATGAGGAGTCAGAAGCCAGAGATCTGATGTCAGGGATCAGTGGTCAGTAGGCAGTAGGCAGAAATCAGAGGATTCTTAAAACTTAAAACTTGCAACTTAAAACTTATAAGCAACTTAACCCTTAAAACTTAAAACTTAATAAAACCAAACAGACCAAATAGACCAGATAGACCTAACAAATAAAGGAGTTTTGCCGTGAAACGAGCACTAATCACCGGTATCACCGGCCAAGATGGCTCTTATCTGGCCGAGTTCCTGCTCTCCAAGGGCTATGAGGTGCATGGAATCATTCGCAGGGCCAGCACCTTTAACACCGGGCGAATTGAGCACATCTACGTGGATCCACACATGCCAGGTGCCAGGCTCTTTCTTCACTATGGCGATCTATCCGATTCCGGACAGCTAACCAACATCATCTACAACATCCATCCCCACGAGATCTATCATCTGGCTGCCCAGTCCCATGTCAGGGTCTCCTTTGATATGCCTGAATACACAGGAGACATAACGGCCCTTGGAACCACCAGGCTTCTTGAGGCAATAAGAAGAAGCGGAATAAAGGCCAGGTTCTACCAGGCCTCCTCGTCCGAGATGTTTGGGGCCTCGCCACCACCTCAGAGTGAGACCACGCCCTTCAGACCCCGCAGCCCCTACTCCGCCGCCAAGGTGTATGCCTACTGGATGACGGTGAACTACAGGGAGGGCTACGGTCTTTTCGCCTGCAACGGCATCCTCTTTAACCACGAGTCTCCCAGACGGGGAGAGACCTTTGTGACCCGAAAGATCACCCGGGCGGTGGGGAATATCTTGGCGGGAAACCAGCAGAAGGTCTATCTTGGAAACCTCTATGCAAAGAGAGACTGGGGGTTTGCCCCTGAGTACGTAGAGATGATGCACCTTATGCTGCAGCAAGAGCAGCCAGACGACTACGTGGTGGGAACAGGGGAGAGCCACTCTGTCAAAGATTTTGTGAACGAAGCCTTTGAGTATGCTGGTGTTGAGATGGATTGGCAGGGAGAAGGGATAGAGGAGAAGGGAATAGTGAAGTCCGTTGATGACAGGTGGGGTGATACCCTAAAGGCCGGCCAGGTGATTGTGGAGATTGATCCCAGATACTTTCGTCCCACAGAGGTGGAGTTTCTTCAGGCGGACATCACCAAGGCAAGAGAGAGGTTAGGATGGGAGCCCCGAACCACCTTCAGAGAGCTTGTGGAGATCATGGTGGATTACGACATGAAGATGCTGGGCCTGGAGCCTGTTGGAGAAGGCATAAGGGTCTCGTACGAGAAGGGCTTTGGCTACACCAACCATCAGTATTCCAATGCGGCTGGGTATGAGTAAGTGAAGGGCTTTACCGTTTACGTTGCGGGCCACAGGGGACTGGTAGGCTCCAGTATTGTGGAAGAGCTGAAGAGAAGGGGGTATTCTAACCTCCTGTGCAGAACCAGCCAAGAGCTTGACCTGAGACGGCAGAGCAGAGTTGAGGACCTTTTTGAAGAACACAGACCGCGATGGGTCTTTCTTGCAGCGGCGAAGGTGGGGGGCATTCTGGCAAACAACACCTATAAGGCAGAGTTCATCTACGACAACATGGCCATAGCCCTCAACGTCATACACTCTGCTTACAGGTACGGGGTTAAAAAGCTTCTCAACCTCGGCTCTTCCTGCATCTACCCCCGCAACTGTCCCCAGCCCATGAGGGAGGAGCACCTGCTTACAGGAAGCCTTGAGGCAACCAACGAGCCATACGCAATAGCCAAGATCTCTGCCATCAAGCTGTGCCGATACTACAACCAGCAGTATGGCACCAACTTCATCTCGGTTATGCCAACAAACCTCTACGGGCCTGGCGACAACTTCAACCTTGAGACTGCCCATGCCCTTCCTGCACTTATGAGAAAGTTTCATCTTGCCCGGCTTCTCATGGAGGGTGATTGGGAGGGGATTGTGCATGATTTAAGAAGGTACCCCCTTGGGTTTGGTCTGGACCAGAGGATAGAGCTTAAAAAGAGAAACAGCATAAAAGAGGCCCTTTCTGAGGTGGGCATAGAGGATGGCAGCGTTACCGTATGGGGAA